>JBNKFC010000001.1:0-4828 GCA_050289105.1 Paracoccaceae bacterium
CTTCGGCAAGCACCGTTTCAACCTTGTCGACACCCCCGGCCACAGCGACTTTTCGGAAGATACCTATCGGACGCTGACCGCCGTGGACGCCGCGATCATGGTAATCGACGGCGCGAAGGGCGTGGAAAGCCAGACCCGCAAGCTTTTCGAGGTTTGCCGGCTGCGCGACCTGCCGATCCTGACCTTCTGCAACAAGATGGACCGCGAGGCGCGCGATACGTTCGAGATCATCGACGAGATCCAGGAAAACCTCGCCATCGACGTGACGCCGGCCTCCTGGCCGATCGGCATGGGCCGCGATTTCATCGGCTGCTACGACATCCTCCACGACCGGCTGGAACTGATGGACCGGGCCGACCGCAACCGGGTGGCCGAGTCGATCAAGATCGAGGGGCTCGACGATCCGAAGCTTGCCGACCACATTCCCGCCACCCAACTTGCAAAGCTGCGCGAGGAGCTGGAAATGGCGCGCGAGCTTCTGCCAGCCTTCGACCGCCAGTCCTTCCTCGAAGGGCACCTGACGCCGATCTGGTTCGGGTCCGCCATCAACTCATTCGGGGTGAAGGAGCTGATGTCGGGCATCGGCGAATACGGGCCGGAGCCGCAGCCGCAGAACGCGACCGAGCGCCAGATCGCCCCCGAGGAAGACAAGGTCACAGGCTTCGTCTTCAAGGTGCAGGCGAACATGGACCCCAAGCACCGCGACCGCGTGGCCTTCGTCCGCCTCGCCTCGGGCCATTTCAATCGCGGCATGAAGCTTCTGCATGTGCGGTCAAAGAAGCCCATGGCGATCTCGAACCCCGTCCTCTTCCTCGCCGCCGACCGCGAACTGGCGGAGGAGGCCTGGGCGGGCGACATCATCGGCATTCCGAACCATGGCCAGCTCAGGATCGGCGACGCGCTGACCGAGGGCGAAAGCCTGCGCTTCACCGGCATTCCTTCCTTTGCGCCGGAACTCTTGCAGACGGTCCGCGCGGGCGATCCGATGAAGGCCAAGCATCTCGAAAAGGCACTGATGCAATTCGCCGAGGAAGGCGCCGCCAAGGTCTTCAAGCCCGCCATCGGCTCGGGTTTCATCGTCGGCGTCGTCGGCCCCTTGCAGTTCGACGTGCTCGCCTCGCGGATCGAGATCGAATATTCGTTGCCGGTGCGGTTCGAACCGACCCAGTTCACCTCCGCCCGTTGGGTGACGGGACCGAAGGCCGATGTCGACAAGTTCGTGAACGCCAACAAGGGCCATATCGCCCATGACCACGACGGCGACATCGTCTATCTGACCCGGCTTCAGTGGGACATCGACCGGATCGTGCGCGACCACCCGACGCTGAAGCTCTCGGCGACGAAGGAAATGATGGTCTGAGCCGCCGCTCAGACCTCGCCCGCGAAGCGCATCTCCACTCGTTCAGCATCGCCCCGGCGAAGTTCGGCAGCGACCCGGCGTCGCTCGAAATGGTCGCGGATCCGTCGCTTGAGCGTCCGTTTCCCTTCCCCGCGCGCGGGGCCGATATCGGAGCCGAAGCGGTCAAGGTCATGCAGAACCGGCGCGGGGTTCACGAAGCCCGGCCGCAGGATATCGAACCCGCTTGCCGCCTCCGGTCCGAACAGGAAATGGTCGACGGGCACGGCCAGCCGCGGAAAGCGCTGCAGCAGCGCCCGCGCCGCCTCGGCCGTCAGGACATAGCCGCAGGTCCCCAGAAAACCGCTCCGCATCCGGTAGAGCCGCATCTCGCCGGTGATCGGGCCGAGATCGCGGCCGACGGGAAACCGGCGGCTTTGCTGCGGACCGGGCCAGAACTCGATCTTCAGCGCGCCCATCGCGTGACGGCGCATGAGCCCCGCCACATCCGCCCGGGCCAGCCGCACGAACGCCTCCGAAAGACACGCGTCGTCCTCCAGCACGATGGCCGCCTCGGCCCCGCATGACGCGATCTCGCGCCAGAGCGTCTGGTGGCTGAGCGAACAGGCCATGTCCCCCGGCGCCGCGGGAAAGGCGCGGCTTGACGCGTCCTCTCCGAACTCTGTTTTCAGCCATGTGTCGGACACGGTGAGACGGTCGATCGCCTCGACCCGGTGCCAAGTCAGCCCGAACCCGTCGAGCTGCGACCGCATCCGCTCCAGCCGCTGCGTCTCGCGCCCCAGATTGATCACATGAATAGGCAGCATGTGCCGCGCCCGCCTCTCTAGCCGCCGACGACCCTAATCGGGCCGCGCCACGGCTTCAACGGCGGGACCGACCAGCGCCGGAGCGGAGGACCACCGCCACATTTCCTCCACCAGGCAATGAGTTGCGCGGCGAAACGAACCAATTCGAATCGCGACGACGTGCTGCCTCGGCAGAAGTAGGCCGATAATTCCGGCATGATTTATGCGCGAAAATGGAAATTTGGTGTCAACCATAAGCAGAATTCCGCCACTGTCGTGTCCGGAAGCGCGCTTATCAGCCAAAATCGCTGCTTCTGTTTCGCTTTCGAAAACAAGCGTCTCTATTGCCTCAAAATTGTCTCATTTGCCTCAAGTATTGACGTGCCACCCGCAACAATGGAGCTGCCATGATTAACTTTTCGATCAAAGCGCTGGCTGTGGCAGCCGCGTTGGTTTCGGCCGGACCTTCCCGCGCCGCAACCATCAATCTCGTCGCCGACAGCGGATGGAGCAGATTTGCGTTCGGCGACGTTGGCACCACAGTCGGGCGGAGCTACAGCTTTTCCCTCGCCGCGAATGCCATTCTGACAGTTGTCGATGGCTTCTTTGCGGGGGACCAGTTCGAAGTCTTCGCCAATACCATGTCGCTCGGGACGACTTCCGCCCCGGTGACCCCGTCCGCGAATACGGGGATGAACTTCGATGCTGCGCTTGGTGACCCCAATCACAGTTCGGGCTCGTTCATCCTTGGACCCGGGGACTACCTGATCTCGATGGACGTCATCGCGCGTTCACCGGGAAGCGGCAACCATATGGGGGCGATCCGCCTCGACATGGCGGCCGTGCCCGTGCCGGCCGGCGGGGCTCTCCTGCTGTCTGGACTGGGACTTGCGGCGCTGATGCGTCGCCGTCGCGGCCAGGTTTGATCAGGCAGGCGACCCTATCGGCAGAGTAAGAGTACCCACACCAAAACACACCCACCCAAATACCCAAGCCCAGGCGCCGTCCGCTGCCCCCACAGCGGGCGGCGCCACCCTTTCGGGACCCTGCCCCCCCGCTGATTGACCTTGTCGCGAATTTGCAGTAGGCCACAGCACCCACATCCGGTGGGTTTCGCCGGGGCGCCCGGGCTATAGCGTCCCTTCACCCTGCGGTCCGATACCGCATCCGATGGACGCTAATGACAAAATTTTCCGATCTGAAGCTGGACCCGAAGGTCCTGCAAGCCATTGCCGAAGCAGGCTACGAAACTCCGACCCCGATCCAGGCTGGCGCCATTCCTCCCGCGCTCGAAGGCCGCGACGTGCTGGGAATTGCCCAGACCGGCACCGGCAAGACGGCAAGCTTCACACTGCCGATGATTACCCTTCTCGGCCGTGGCCGGGCGCGGGCGCGCATGCCCCGTTCGCTGGTTCTCGCGCCGACGCGGGAGCTTGCCGCGCAGGTGGCCGAGAACTTCGACATCTACGCCAAGCACACGAAACTCACCAAGGCGCTCCTGATCGGCGGCGTCTCCTTCGGTGAGCAGGACAAGCTCATCGACCGGGGCGTCGACGTTCTGATCGCCACGCCGGGCCGACTGCTCGACCATTTCGAACGCGGCAAGCTTCTCTTGACCGGCGTGCAGATCATGGTGGTGGACGAGGCCGACCGCATGCTCGACATGGGCTTCATCCCGGATATCGAGCGGATCTTTTCGCTGACCCCATTCACGCGCCAGACCCTCTTCTACTCCGCCACGATGGCGCCCGAGATCGAGCGCATCACCAATGCCTTCCTGCACAACCCGGCGCGGATCGAGGTCGCGCGGCAGGCGACGACCTCCGAGACGATCGAGCAGCGGCTGATCGAGATCGTGCCGACCCGCAAGGACCAGACCGCAAAGCAGAAGCGCGAACTTCTGCGCGCGGTGATCGAGGCCGAGGGCGAGGCCTGCACCAACGCGATCCTCTTCTGCAACCGCAAGACCGAGGTCGACATCCTCGCGAAGTCGCTGAAGACGCACGGCTTCAACGCTGCGCCGATCCACGGCGACCTCGACCAGAGCCAGCGCATGAAGACGCTCGACGGTTTCAGGGATGGCTCCCTGCGGTTCCTCGTCGCCTCCGACGTCGCCGCGCGCGGGCTCGACATCCCGGCCGTCTCCCACGTGTTCAATTTCGACGTGCCGAGCCATGCCGAGGACTATGTCCACCGCATCGGACGCACCGGGCGGGCGGGACGCAAGGGCGTCGCGGTGACCATCGCCACGCCGGCCGACAAGAAGTACCTCGATGCGATCGAGAGTCTCGTCAAAACCGCCTTACCGCGCGTGGAGGCCCCTGCGGGCTTCACCCTCAGCGAAGCGGCGCAGCGCCCGCCGCGCAAGGACGAGGACAAGAAGCCGCGCGGCGGACGCACTCGCGAGCGCGACGACCGCCGCAGCCGCCCGATCAAGCCGCATGGCGAAGAGGCGTCGCTCGAACCGGTGAAGCCGTCCGCGGCGGCCCCGGCGCACGCCGAGCCGACGGCGGAACGGCCGAAGACCGAAAAGCCGAAGGACCAAAAGCCGGCGCGCCATGATGATCGCCGCGACGACCGGAAATCCGAGCGCAAGCCCGAACGCCGCCGCGACGAGGATCGCCGCGACCGTGGCGGCCGCGACGAACCCGTCGTCGGCATGGGCGATCACGTGCCGGACTTCCTT
>JBNKFC010000002.1:0-3609 GCA_050289105.1 Paracoccaceae bacterium
GCGTCGCACTCTCCTGTCCCGCCCAGACCAGAAGCCCGCGCCCTTCGGCCTTGGCGCGCGCCGCGGCGCGGCCCGGATCGTCTTCGAAGACCAGGCGCTTCTCGCGTCCGAAGGCCTTTTGCAGATGCCCGCGCTTCCAGAGCCGCATCCCGGTCGCGACATGCCCGTTCCGGTCGTCGCGGAAAGCGCGCACCTCGGCCTCGAGCTGATCGACAGCCTCTTCGAAGGAACAGAGCCGGTCGCGGCAGGGATCGTACCAGGTGGGCGCAAGGATCATCGCGCCGGCAAAAAGCTGGGCCCGTGTCAGCTTCCGCTCGCGCCGTGGCACCGGATTTTCGTCCTGCGTCAGACCCCAGCCCGAATAGAACGGCTGGCCGAAGACACGGGGACGGTGGCCGGCCATGATCGCCTCGAAACCGAGCTGCGAGGACACGGTATAGACGGCGACGGCGCCCTCAAGCAGCGTCCAGGGCGAAACCGGATCGCTCAGCAGCGAGATGTGGCCATGTGCATGGCCCTCGTTGTAGTGCCCCGGCCGCTTGCCCGACATCGTCTCGGGGTGGGTCTTGATCACCACGCGCGCACCCGGATTTTCTTCCTGGGCAAAGACCAGCATCTCGCGGAACGTGGAGGCGGTCGCACCGCCATGGGTGATCGACGCATCGCCCTGTGTCTGGTCGATGACCAGTACATAGCCCGGATCAGGCACTGAAAGGTCAGGGTCGAAGTCATTGTATTTCGACAGCTGCGCCGCTTTCAGACGGGCCATGCCGTCGCGGGCGCGCGCCAGCATCGCGCCGTCGTCAAGGCGATCGGAGACGAGGATTTCTTCCAGACGCGACGGGGTGGAACTGTCGAAGTGCACGCCCTTTTCGTCGATGAGCAGACCGAGCGGCGGTTCACCCCCGTCGCGGCCGGGATGGATGGAGCGCAGGAAGGCATCCTCGACCCGCACGACCGGTGTGTCGGTCCAGTCCGAAACCGCCTCGCCCCGCGGCGCGGTCGGGCTGCGGCCCCAGACGCCGATGCGGTCGTCGGGGCCCGAGGGCTTGCCGAGGCGGATGTCGTAGCCGGTCAGCGTCAGGATCCGGCGAATGCGCGGCTGTGTCAGGAACCCGCCGGAGAAGACGAAAAGCCGCCGGGAATCGGTCCCGGCGGCATCGTCTTTGCGGTTCGACGCCATCAGTTTCCGGTGGCGTTCTGCAATGCGTTGGCAGAGTTCGCCGTTCCGGTCAGGGCCGCGAGGGTCTTGCTCCACTGCACATAGGGCGCTTCGGTGACGTAGATCGTGTCTTCGTCGCGGATCATGAAGTCGCGGGCATTGAAGATGCCGCTCGGCTGGGTGAGGTCGAGCACATAGGCCATCCGCACCGGTTGGGTGAGGTCTGTGCGGCGCAGGACCGAGTTGGCGATCTCGGGGCTTTCGTCGCGGAAGACGAAGATACCGGTCGGATCGGCGAAATGTGTCGAGAGGCCGCCGACCCGGGCAATCGCCTCGATCGCCGAGAGGTCCTGGTTCTCGAACTGGATCCGGTTCTGCCCGCCGGTCGCCCCCATCGCGGTGAAGGCGCGCTGATCCTTCTCGACGAGGATCACGTCACCGGGCCTTAGAGCGATGTCCATCTGAGGATTGGAATAGAGGTCCTTGAGCCAGACCTTGCCGGTATGCGTTCCCCGCGTGATCGTGATCTGCGCGATCTCCGGTTCGATCACGACGCCGCCGGCCTTGGCGAGCATTGCGGAAAGCGTGCGGGTCGGCCGCTCGATCGGGTAGACGCCCTGACCGCCGACGCCGCCCATGACCGAGACCGTTGCGCCGTCGCCGGCAAGGCGGGCCACCGTGACCTGCGGGTCGGGTGTCTGCGCGTCAAGCTTGTTGGTGATGACCCGGCGCAGGGACTCGGGCGTATTGCCGGCGGCCTTGATCCGTCCGGCATAGGGGACGAAGATGTATCCCGCGCCGTCGACCTGCACCTGGTTCAGCGTGGTCGAATTCATGCCCTGACTGGCCAAAAGCCCGTTGTCGACGTTTTCCCAGATCGACAGCCCCAGCACGTCGCCCGGCCGGATGTCGTCCGAGCCGATGACGCCGGCGCCGAGGAAGCCGTTGGTGAAGCCGAGCGTCGGCACGACCGAGGCCGCGCGGGCCACTTCGGCATCGACCTGGACGATGAACGCATCGCCGTTCTTTTCGATCGAACTCGAATAGATTTCACGTTTGTTCGGGCCGGAACGGGGAAGACCGCAAGCCGAGAGGCCCGCGACAATTGCAAGCAGGGCCAGAGAACCGGCCCAGCGGGACGCGACGGATTTCACTGCTCGGGCTCCTCTTATCGGGAAACTGCCTCAAGTTTTTCAGCCAGACTACTGATGCAAAGGCATAAATGCCAGTCTTTCTGTCATGCCGAGATCAACTGTTGCCGAGGTGCCGCTTTGCCGGAGGTCAGGGCATCATAGGGATCTTCGGCGGCGAGGATCATGTCGACCGCCTGACGAAGCAGGAAGCGTCGGCCACGGGCCGAATAGAACCCTCCGGGTATCTGCGAGGTTTCCAGAAGGTAGTGGCGATAGTCGCGATAGGCGCGCTGGTCCGGGCGGCGCGGAGAGGCGAAGAACTCCGCCAGCGGCTGGGAGGAGACGAAGTCCGGTTTGCCATAGACCGTCCGTCCGAAAGCCCGGAGCGGCAGGCCGCGCCAGAGCACCTGCTGGCCGGCGGTCGAATTGACCGTCACCGCACTTCGCGCCGCATCGAGAAGCCGAGCGAGCTTGCCGCCACGGACGAAATGCACCCGGTCCGCGATGCCGAGCCGGCGCGCGGTGTCACGGATCGTTTTCGCGACGGCTGCGCGTCCGTCCTCCAGCGGATGGGCCTTGAAGACGATATGGTGGTGACGCGGGGCGCCTTCTGCGAACCCTTCGAGGCAGAGCGTGAGGAAGTCGGTCATCGAGGCGAAATCGGAATGCGCCCGGAAACTCTCGTCATGTTCGAGCTGCATCAGGACGAGATGGTAGGGGAAGCCGCCGAAGTGGATGCGGAAGGTCGCGGCCCAGCGTTCCAGCCTGTGCACCGGCATCAGGAGCAGTCGCCAAAGATGCAGGCGGAACTCCTGCTGCACCGTCAGCCCGCGATGGGGCCGGAAATTGCGGTAGCGCCGATTGAGGGCCATCACCAGGAAATGGTAGAGCGCGCCGTAGAAGATGTGTTCGCGCATGTCGCCCCAATGCGCCGGCGCTTTCGGCATCTCGATCTCCGACCGCTCCAGCGCGCAGCGCATCTCGGCGACCGACATCGACATGAGCCGCGAATGCCCGTTGGAGCCGCCGCGCTCATAGGTCGCCCAGTAGGGGCGGATATAGCCTTCCTCGAAGACATGGACGGTGATGCCGCGCGCGTTCGCCGCAGCGACCGCCGCCGCATGGACGGGCCGTGTGTCGCCATACAGGACAAGATCGGTGATGCCCTTGTCTTCGAGAATTTCGGCGCAGACCCTCGGCCAGTCGTCGGCCGGCTGATCGTAGGGAATGTAGCCGTCGCGGCCCCAGAAGACCTCGTCGCCCTTGTTGAAGCCGACGCGCCAGACCTCGGCGCCGGCCTTGCGCAGCATGTCG
>JBNKFC010000003.1:0-1761 GCA_050289105.1 Paracoccaceae bacterium
AGACCGCCGAACCGCAGGATACGGCCATGCCGCGCGTCACCGATCTTCTGGGTGACGAAGGCCTGATGGAGCCGGACCCGGTCACCGACGAGGACACGCCCGTCGGCGACCTCACCCGCGAACCGCTTTCCTTCCCTGCCGACCGCGACCTCAGGCTTCAGAACCTCGCCCGCGGCGACGAGGGTTTTCTGCTGGCGCTCGCCTATTCCACCCAGCGCGGTTACGGCCGCACGCATCCATTCGCCGGCGAGATCCGTTACGGCGAGGTCGAGGTGGAGTTCTTTGCCGAGGAACTCGGATTTGCGGTCACGCTCGGCACCATCAAGGTGACCGAGTGCCAGATGGTCAACCAGTTCAAGGGCTCGGCCAAGACCGCGCCGACCTTCACCCGCGGCTACGGCCTTGTCTTCGGGCAGGTGGAGCGCAAGGCCATGTCCATGGCCATGGTCGACCGGTCGCTGCGCTGGCAGGAACTTGGCGAGGAGCAGGTCGCCCCCGCACAGGACGTCGAATTTGTCCTCTCCCATTCCGACAACATCCAGGCGACCGGCTTCGTCGAGCACCTGAAACTGCCGCATTACGTGGATTTCCAGGCAGAGCTTGGCCTGGTGCGCCAGATGCGCGCCGAGTGGTTCGAAAAACGCCGCCTGGAAGACACCGAAAAAGAAGAGGGCCGTGCTGCCCGGGAGGCCGCAGAATGAACGACACGGCTCAGATTTATGATCAGGGTGAATACAATTTCGCCTATCTGGACGAACAGACCAAGCGCATGATCCGCCGGGCGATCCTGAAGGGCATCGCCATTCCGGGCTATCAGGTGCCGTTCGCCTCCCGCGAGATGCCGATGCCCTATGGCTGGGGCACGGGCGGGGTGCAGGTCACCGCCGCGATCCTCGGGCAAAACGATTGCCTGAAAATGATCGACCAGGGCTCGGACGACACCACCAATGCGGTCTCCCTGCGCGGCTTCTTTGAGAAGACCGCCGGCATCCGCACCACCTACGAGACCGCAGAGGCGACCGTCATCCAGACCCGCCACCGCATCCCGGAGAAAACCCTGACGGAAGACCAGGTGCTGGTGTTCCAGGTGCCGATCCCCGAGCCGCTGCGGTTTCTCGAGCCGCGCGAGACGGAAACCCGCAAGATGCATGCGCTGGAGGATTACGGCCTGATGCATGTGAAGCTCTACGAGGACATCGCCAAGAACGGTCACATCGCCACCACCTATGCCTATCCGGTGAAGGTCAACGACCGCTACGTGATGGACCCGTCGCCGACACCGAAATTCGACAATCCGAAGATCGACCAGATGGCCGCGCTGCAGCTTTACGGCGCCGGCCGCGAGAAGCGCATCTACGCGATCCCGCCCTATACCAAGGTGAAGAGCCTCGACTTCGAGGATTACCCCTTCGAGGTCCAGACATTCGACAAGCCCTGCGGCCTCTGCGGTGCCGAGAACGTCTATCTCGACGAGGTCATTCTCGATGACAGGGGCGGGCGCATGTTCGTCTGCTCCGACAGCGATTTTTGCGAGGAACGGCGGGCGGACGGCCATCTCGGCCCGATGGCCGCCAGCCCGGCGGCCCACCAGTTTGATGGCCAGAAGGCAGAGGAGACGGCCCGATGAACGCTTTTCAGGCGGAAGACCCGCTGCTGCAGGTCCACAACGTCACCCGCTACTACGGCGACCGCATCGGCTGCCGGGACGTCTCCTTTGCCCTTTGGCCCGGCGAAGTCCTGGCGATCGTCGGCGAGAGCGGG
>JBNKFC010000004.1:0-9036 GCA_050289105.1 Paracoccaceae bacterium
TCCGCGGGCAAGATGCCAGAGCCGGTCGCCGATCTGGCCGAACCGGTGGATCAGGTCCTTGCGGTCCCAGCGCTGAAGATCGTCGAACGTGCGGATGCCTGCCGCCGCGAGGTGCTCTTGGGACGCAGCACCTACGCCCCAGATCATGCGGACGGACTTGCCCTTCAGGAAGGCCGCGGTGTCCGCCTTGCCGATCACCGAAAAGCCGCGCGGCTTGTCGAGGTCCGAGGCGATCTTGGCGAGGAACTTGTTGTGGCTGAGGCCGACGGAGCCGGTCAGGCCGATCTCATCCTCCATCCGCTTGAGGAGCCGGCAAAGGAGGACGGCCGGCGGCGCCTTGTGAAGGCGCGCGGTCCCGGTGAGGTCGAGGAACGCCTCGTCGAGCGAGAGGGGTTCGACGACCGGGGTCAGCGCGTCCATCAGCGCGCGGATCTCGCGCGAGACGGCGGCGTAGTGGCTGCCTCTCGGCTTCACCACCACGGCCTCGGGGCAGAGTTTCAGCGCCTGGAACATCGGCATGGCGGAGCGGACGCCCTTGATCCGGGCAAGGTAACAGCAGGTCGAGACGACGCCGCGATGGGCGCCGCCGACGATGACAGGCTTGTCGCGGATCGAAGGGTCGTCGCGCTTCTCGACGCTGGCATAGAAGGCGTCGCAGTCCATGTGGGCGATCGAGAGGGAGAAGAGCTCAGGATGCGAGAGGACGCGGGGGGACCGGCAGGCCGGGCAGCGGGTGCCGGTCTCGAAACTCGTCAGGCAATCGCGGCAGAGGGCGGGCATGCGGTCAGGATAGCCGAGTCCCTTGAGACGCGAAATGGGCTGCGTTTCACGCGCCCGTGGAAGGGCAAGCGCAACCGCGACGTGCTTCTTGGGTCGTACGGGAAGAGAACTCGCTAGGCGGCCGTGACCCGCCAGATGACGTCGCCCACGTCGTCCGCCATCAGGAGGGACTTCTTGTCGGGGCCGATAGCAACGCCGACCGGCCTGCCGAAAGACACCTTCTCGTCATCGGAGAGGAAGCCCCACAGGATGTCCCGGGGTGGCCCCGAGGGCCGGCCGTCCTTGAACGGCACGAAGATCAGTTTGTAGCCGCTCAGCTTCGACCGGTTCCACGAGCCGTGCTGACCGATGACCATTCCGTCCGGGAAGCCGGGGAGCGTCCCCTCGGGCATCCAGCACAGTCCCAGCGACGCGGTATGGCCGCCGAGCGCGTAGTCGGGCGTGATCGCACGGGCAACCATGGCCGGGTCCTGCGCCACGCGGTCGTCCACGGTCTTTCCCCAGTAGCAGTAGGGCCAGCCGTAGAAACCGCCGTCCTGAACCGAGGTCAGGTAATCCGGCGGCGTCTCGTCGCCCAGACCGTCGCGTTCATTCACCACGGTCCAGAGAACCCCCGTCGTCGGCTCCCACGCCGTCCCGACGGCATTGCGCAGGCCCGAGGCAAAGATGCGGGCGTTTCCGGTCGCAAGATCGAGTTCCCAGATCGCCGCGCGGCCTTCCTCGGCCTCCATACCGTTGTCGCCGATGTTGCTCAGCGATCCGACGCCAGCATAGATCTTCGTCTTGTCGGGCGAGACGATCAGGCTGCGGGTCCAGTGGCCGCCCGGCTTGAAATCGACGAGCTTGCGGCCAGGCCCGGTCAGTCGCGTGGCACCGTCTTCGTAGGGAAAGGCGACGATGCCGTCGGTGTTGCCGACATAGAAGGTGCCGTCCACCAGTGCCATGCCGAAAGGCTGGTTCTGCTTTTCCAGAAAAACCTCGCGGATTTCCGCCACGCCGTCGCCGTCCCGGTCGCGCCAGAGGGTGATGCGGTTTGCGCTGACCCCGAGCGCGCGCGCCCGTCGCATGGTTGCCTGCATGGCGCGGTCCATCAGGGTTTTCGGCGGGTCAGCCTGGAGGAGCGCCTCCGCCACCAGCACGTCGCCGTTCGGAAGCACTTCGATCCAACGTGGATGTTGCAGGTCGGATGCGAAGGCGTTGACCTTGAGGCCCGGGGCGGCTGACGGAACCTGTCCCGGCGCCCAGCCCTTTGCCGTCGGCATCTTCAGGGTCATGATCCCCTGCTTCTTGGCGACCGGGATCGCCGGCTGGGTCCCGACCGCTTGCTTTTCGGGCGCGCCCATCCGCCTCAGCAACACCATCGTACCGCCGACAATGGCGGTGGCCCGTGCCATAAAGTCCATGATCTGCCCCGATATTTTTCCATCGTCAGTCTAGCGCAGGACCAAGGGCGATCAAACATGGAAATCCCTTTTCGAACGTCGCCTGCCGGTTTCGATCGAGAATTGCGCGAGGCCCACCGGATTGAGACCGGAACTCCGAAGCATCTGAGTATCTGACCGGCGTCGCCGGCAACGCGCCCTAGCGCGCACCGAGGGTTTCAGGGCTTTTCAGCTGGCCTGAGCGAAGGCATAGTCGCGGCCAAAGTGTTTTGAGGGAGCGGTTCATGGATTTCGGGCAGGCATTGGGCGAATTCATCGGCGGCAACGGCGTACTTCTGGCGCTTGCCATCTTCATCATCCTCTGCGTCTTCCTCGGCGTGCGGATCGTGCCGCAGTCGGAAAAGCACGTGGTGGAGCGGTTCGGGCGGCTCAGGGCGGTGCTCGGGCCGGGGATCAACTTCATCGTGCCGTTCCTCGACCGGGTGGCGCACAAGATCTCGATCCTCGAACGCCAGTTGCCGAACGCGATGCAGGACGCGATCACGGCCGATAACGTGCTGGTGAAGGTGGAGACGAGCGTCTTCTACCGGATCACCGAGCCGGAAAAGACGGTCTACCGGATCCGCGACGTGGACGCAGCGATCGCGACGACCGTGGCGGGCATTGTCCGGTCCGAGATCGGCAAGATGGAGCTGGATCATGTCCAGTCCAACCGGGCGCAGTTGATCGAGAAGGTGCGTGAGCAGGTCGCGGCCATGGTCGATGACTGGGGGATCGAGGTGACGCGGGCCGAGATCCTCGACGTGAACCTCGACGAGGCGACGCGGGCGGCGATGCTCCAGCAGCTCAACGCCGAACGCGCGCGGCGGGCGCAGGTGACCGAGGCCGAGGGCAAGAAGCGGGCGGTGGAACTCTCCGCCGACGCCGAGCTTTACGCCGCCGAGCAGCAGGCCAAGGCGCGGCGCATCTCGGCCGAGGCGGAGGCCTACGCAACCGAGGTCGTGGCCCGCGCCATCAAGGAGAACGGGATCGAGGCGGCGCAATACCAGGTCGCGCTGAAGCAGGTCGAGGCGCTGAAGGCGGTGGGCCAGGGCACCGGCAAGCAGACCGTGATCGTGCCGGCAAACGCGCTGGAGGCGTTCGGGGATGCGTTCAAGATGTTGAAGGGGCGGTCGTGATGCTTCTTTGGCAGGAATGGTGGGTCTGGATGATCGCGGGCGCCGTGCTGGCGATCCTAGAGATCATGATCCCCGGTTTTATCCTTCTCGGCTTCGCCGTCGGCGCGGCGCTGACCGGGCTTCTCCTCTGGCTCGGCGTTCTGGGCGGGTCGCTGGCAGTCCTCGTCCTCGTCTTCGCCGTGGCCTCTCTGATCGCCTGGCTGGTGCTGCGCCGGGTGGTGGGCGTGCGGCATGGGCAGGTCAAGGTCTGGGACCGCGACATCAATGAGAACTGAGGCGCCGTTCGTCGGCGCGAAGATCGCGCTGATCGGAGGGGGCTGCGTCCTGACTCATCTGCGCGACGACAAGCCGGGCCTGCCCTATGCCGCGCACTGGGACTTTCCCGGTGGCGGTCGCGAGGGCGGGGAGACGGCGGCGGAGTGTGCGCTACGCGAACTTCATGAAGAATATGGGCTGATCCTGCCGGAGGAGCGGCTGATCTGGCGGCGGGATTATCCGTCCCACCATCAGCCGGGGGGCAGGGCGGTCTTTTTCGGCGGGCATATCACGGCCGAGGAGATCGGCCGGATCGTCTTCGGCGAGGAAGGACAGTTCTGGGAGATGATGGCGATTGGCGCATTTCTGAGCCACGACGGCGCCGTCCCCTATCTGCGCGACAGGCTTCGCGACATGCTCGCGACGGGCAGCTTCTGACCGCGCGGGTGTCCGGCGAAGGGCGTGCTACCGTTGCGGGAATCGCGAAAATCTACTATCCTGCCGGTGTTTCAGTAGCTCATTTTTCAGCGTTTCCGGGCGCGATTGCATGCCCGCGCCCCATGATTTCAGGATGGGAGAAATTGCCGTGACCACATTCGCCCTGACAAATATCCTGACGCTCGTGATCGCGGCCATCTTGGCCGCAGGCGGCGTCTGGGCGCTTCTCAAGCAAAAGACCGTTGTCGATGAGAAGGGAAATGCCACAAGCGTGGAAATCCCCTTCATGGGCAAGCTTCAGACCAACTACCCCTCGCTTGTCGCCAGTTTCATCGGTGCCGCTCTGGCCGTCTTCGTGGTGCAGCGCACACCGATCGAGGTGGACAAGACCCGGCTGACAGCCCGGCTCCTGATCGACAAGACACAGCCCAATTCCGCGGTGATCATCGGCGCGGTTCCGACCCGCTACATGGAGGCGCTGAACGCCATTAATCAGGGGCAGGAGAACAGCATCAGCTTCGATGTCGACCGCTCAGACCGCTACTCCGTCATCGCCTTCACGCCCAATCCGGTCGGCCCGGACGCCCGTTTCACCTACACGGTGGTGCACGGTCAGGCCCAGCCCGACACGGCATCGAACGGGCTTGTATTCGTCAACAAGCTGATCGGCGGAAACTGAGCCTAGGCTAACCGAGGAGGCCTGACATGACAGGACCGAAAGCACTGGCGTTTTCAACGCTCATCGTCGCCGCGCCGATTGCAGCCGAGGCGGAGACCGTGATCAACGGACGTCTTCTGACCGACACGGGACAGCCGATCGCAGGTTATCCGCTCGTCGTAGAAGGCGTCGTCGAGGGCGTGAACGAGCAATTCGTCATCGTTACCGACGCCGATGGCAGCTATTCGCTGGAGGGTCTGGCGGGGGGCGACTACACGGTGGCACCTGCCGGCGATCTGACCACCAAGCAGAGCTTTACGATCGAGGACCTGAACCAGCGGAAGGGGGTGTTCGGACGTCTCTTCTCCCGTTCGCCGGCAGACCCTGCGGTCACGACGACGATGGTGCCGACGATCCAGTTGAAGACCATGCCGCAGAACTGAACGCGGAAGGGTTTTCTCAGGCCAGGTGGGGGCGAAACGCCGACACGACCGTCTCGTAGACCGCGCGCTTGAAGGGGACGATGGCGGCGAGCATCTCATCCGCCGTCACCCATCTCCATCCGGAGAATTCCGGATGCTCGGTCTCGATGTCGATCTGCTCGTCCGTGCCCTTGAACCGGAAGAGGAACCAGCGCTGTTTCTGGCCCCGGTACTTGCCGCCCCAGACCTGCCCCAGAAGCTCGGGCGGAAGGTCGTAGAGCACCCAGTCCGGCGCTTTGGCGACGAATTCGACAAGGTCCTTCGTTACCCCGGTCTCTTCCCAAAGCTCGCGAAGCGCGGCCTTGCGGGGCTTTTCGCCGTCGTCGATCCCGCCCTGTGGCATCTGCCACGCGGGATAGGGATTGTCCTTGCGCTGGCCGGCGAAGATCAGGCCGGCGTCATTGATGAGCATGACGCCGACGCAGGGCCGGTACGGCAGGCGGGCGGCTTCCTCCGGGCTCATTCGGCCGCGGCGATGGCGGAAAGACCCTTGAGGATGTCGATCGCATAGGCGAGCTGGTAGTCCTCGCCGCGCAGCTTCGCGGCCTCTTCGGCTTTCTGCTGTTCGTCCTGAAGCACGCGCTTTTCGTCTTCGGTCATCGAATCGTTGGTGATGGCGCCGCGCAGATCCGCCTCGGACCGCGACCGCGTTGCCGCCGAGCCATCGTCGGCGGTGGTGTCGGTCGCAGGTTCGGTCGCCGGCTGCTCCACGACGATATCGGGCGAAATGCCGAGCGCCTGGATCGAGCGGCCCGACGGCGTGTAGTAGCGGGCAGTCGTCAGCCGCATCGCGCCTTCGCCGCGCAGCGGGATCACCGTCTGGACCGAGCCCTTGCCGAACGACTTGGTGCCGACGACGATGGCGCGGCGATGATCCTGAAGCGCGCCGGTGACGATCTCGGACGCCGAGGCGGAGCCGCCGTTGATCAGCACCACGATCGGCTTGCCCTCGGTCAGGTCGCCGGGGGTCGCGTTGAAGCGCTCGCTGTCTTGCGGATTGCGGCCGCGGGTCGAGACGATCTCTCCCTTGTCGAGGAAGGCGTCGGAAACGGCGATGGCCTGGGTCAGAAGACCGCCGGGGTTGTTGCGCAGGTCAAGGACGAACCCGTTGACCTTGTCGATGCCGCCGGCATCCTCGACCGACTTCTTCAGCCCGTCGGCCATGTTGTCGTAGGTCTGGTCGTTAAACGTGGTCACGCGCAGCACCACGGTATTGCCTTCGGTGCGCACTTTCGCGGCGGTCAGCTTGATCGTGTCGCGGATGATCGAGACGTCGAAGGGTTCATCCGTCCCCTTGCGGGCGATCGTCACGACGATCTCGGAGCCGACCGGCCCGCGCATCTTGTCCACCGCCTCGTCGAGCGTCAGGCCAAGGACGCTTTCGCCGTCGACATGGGTGATGTAGTCGCCGGACTGGATGCCCGCTTCGGCGGCCGGGGTGCCGTCGATGGGCGAGACGACCTTGATGAAGCCCTCTTCCTGCGTGACCTCGATGCCAAGACCGCCGAATTCGCCGCGCGTCTGCACTCGCATGTCGGCGAAGGCGTCCGGGGCGAGGTAGCTCGAATGCGGGTCGAGCGAGGTGAGCATGCCGTTGATCGCGGCCTCGATCAGCTTGCCCTCGTCCACCGGCTCCACATACTGGCCGCGGATCCGCTCGAAGATGTCGCCGAAGAGGTCGAGCTGTTCATAGACGGTGGAGGACTTGTCCGCCTCCTGCGCGACGAGGGGCCCGGCCACCTGCGTCGTCAGCACCACGCCGGCCACTGTGCCGCCGAGGGCAGCCATCAAGAATTTCCGCATCGCTCAGTCTTCCCTTGTCTCTGTGAACCACGGGGCCGGGTCCACGGGCTCCTTGCCCTGTCTCAGCTCTATATAAAGCGTTTCCGTTCGATCTGCGCCACCGCCTTCTTGGCCGTCGGCAGGAAATACGAGGTTTTCCGTCGCCGCGCCTCCCATCAGCCCCACGGGCGCCCCGGCCTCGACCACGTCGCCGGTTTCGCCGTAGACTGTGCCGAGTCCGGCAAGGATCAGAAGATAGCCGGAAGCCGGCTCCACGATCATCACATTTCCGTAGTCGAGAAGCGGCCCCCTGTAGCGGATCGTCGCAGGCCAGGGCAGCGTGACGAGAGCCGCGGGCCGCGTGGCGATCAGCATTCCCGGGCGACGGATGCCGGCGGCATCGGCTTCGCCGGCGCGCCGCAGGAGCGTGCCCCGGACCGGTAGCGGAAGCGTCCCCTTCGCGCCTTCGAAGTCAGCCAAGGGGGCGCCGATGTCGGTTTCCATCGACGCGAGCCCAGCCGCGAAGGCGTCCAGGCTGTCGGCGCTGTTCACCAGCCCGGTCAGCTCCTCGGGATCTTCGAGGAAGCGCTCCGGCAGATCGGTCCGGTCCTGCACCGCCTGAGACAGGGCCGTGCGCGCCGATTGCGCCGCTTCGAGCCCCTTTTGCAGCGTCGCCGTCACATCGGCCTGAAGCGCGCGAAGACGCTGCAACTCCTCCAACTGGGATTTCAGCCCTTCCGCTTCCGCCTGAAGCGCGGGCGTGACCGCCGCGAGGATCATGCCGGAGCGGGCAGTGCCGAGCGGGCCGTCGGGATGCAAGAGCAGGAGCGGTGCGGGATCGCGTTCCATGGTCGCCATGACGCCGAGGAGTTGGCCGATCCGCTCGCGCCGCGTCTCGAAGGAGGCGGTGATCTCGGCGTCGCGCACCGAGGCGCGGCGGAGCGCATCGCGCAAGGAGCTTAGCCCGGCCTCGTAGGCCTGGATCGTGCGGGTGAGAGCGGCGACCCGGTCGCGCGAGCCCTGGGCAGAGTTCAGCGCGTCGATCGCCGCGCGCAGCTCGTTCGCCGCGGCCTCGGCGGCGGGAACCGCGGGGTCTTCGGCCGAAGCCGGCGCGGCGGCGGCAAGCGCGAGGGAAAGGAGGGCGGCCCAGAACCTCATCAGCGTTCGATCAGGGTCCTGCCCGTCATCTCGGGCGGCAGCGGCAGCCCCATGAGGTCCAGAAGCGTCGGTGCGAGATCGGCGAGCCGGCCGTTGCGAAGCGTCACGCCCTTCGGTCCACCGACCAGCACGACCGGGACCGGATTTGTGGTGTGCGCAGTGTGCGGCCCGCCGGTCTCGGGGTCGATCATGGTTTCGCAATTGCCGTGATCGGCGGTGACGATCATCGCGCCACCGGCCTTTTGCAGGGCGGCGACGACCCGGGCAAGGCCCCGGTCCACCGCCTCGACGGCCGCGATTCCCGCTTCGAGGACCCCGGTATGGCCGACCATGTCGGGATTGGCGTAGTTGGTGACGATGAGGTCGTAGCCCTTCTCGATGGCCGCGACGAAGTGGTCGGTCACCTCGCCCGCAGACATTTCCGGTTTCAAGTCATAGGTCGCGACCTTGGGGGAGGGGGCCATGTAGCGGTCCTCTCCCACCTCGGGTGCTTCCTTGCCGCCGTTGAGGAAGAAGGTGACATGCGGGTATTTCTCAGTCTCGGCGAGGCGGAACTGCGTCAGGCCCTTCGACGCCACCCAGGCGCCGAGCGTATTGACCACCGGGCGCTTGGGATAGGCGGCGGCCATGAAGGCGTCGTGGGTCTTGGAGTAGTCGACCATGCCCAGCAGGGCGGCCCAGTGCGGGCGGGTGCCCCGGTCGAAGTCCTTGAAGTCGTCCTCGCCGACCGCGAGCAGGATCTCCCGCGCGCGGTCGGCGCGGAAGTTGAGGCAGAAGAACCCGTCGCCGTCCTTCGCGCCACTGTAGTCGCCAATCACCGTTGGCTGGATGAATTCGTCGGTCTCGCCGCGCGCATAGGCCTCCGCCACCGCCTCGGTGGCAGAAGCGGACCTGAGGCCCTTGCCCTGCACCATCGCCTCATA
>JBNKFC010000005.1:0-10116 GCA_050289105.1 Paracoccaceae bacterium
GGGCAGCGAGGCCGGCGCCGACGAAGAAATAGGCGGCTGCGTATTTTGCCAGAAAGGCGAGACCGATCGCCAAGCCTGTCAAGGCCGCCGCCCCTGCCCGCCCGGTCTCGATCGTCCGGAAATGCAGGAGAAGCGCCAGCGAAAAGAGCGGCGCCATGATCGTATCGGTCGAGATCAGGAGGCTGCCGAGCGCCGCGAAGGGCACCGTCGCGTAGCTGACGGCGACCCAGAGCGCGACCCATGCAGAGAAGAGGCGCGCCGCCAAGGCACCCAGGATCAACGCAGTTACACCGTGAAAGATCGGCCCCGGCAACCGCACCCAGAACACGGAATCGCTGCCCGCCATTTCGGTCACCGCACGGATCACCCAGGCGATGAGCGGCGGTTTGGAATAATACCCGAAGTCGAGGTTCCGGCCCCAGAACCAATACTGGCTTTCGTCGACGAAAAGGTCGGTCCGATCGAACGCAAGCGCCGCAACCCGGAGGAGCGTGATCGCCGCGACGATCAGGATCGCCCGGCCGAACCAATCCGTCCGTTCAGGCATTCTCGCGCGCTTCGCCGCGGATGAGCCAGAGGTTGCGCGCATAGATGAAGACACCAAGCGACTGGCCGAGGACAAAGACCGGGTCCTTGCGATAGATCGCATAGCTCAGCAGGATGACCCCGCCGATCATGGAGAAATACCAGAATGCGATCGGCACGACCGAGCGTTTGACCCGCTCCGACGCGATCCACTGGACGAGAAAGCGTCCGGTGAACATGAGCTGTCCGAAAAGCCCGAAGGCAACCCACCAGAACTCGGCCCAGCTTTCGACATGCAAGATCGCGAACAGCTTTTCCATCGTCAGCTCCGCACCGACTCGATCTCGGTTGGCCGCGCGCGCTTGCGGCGGCGCAGGAGCCACATGACCCCGACGAGGTCGATCGCTCCGACGAAACCCCTCTGTAGATTGCTGTAGTTTGACCGCCCCGCCCCCCTCGGCCGGTGACCGACATCGACATGCGCGATTTGCCAGCCGTCGCGCGCGAATAGCGCCGGCAGATAGCGGTGCATGTGATTGAAGAAAGGCAAGCGCAGGAATGCGTCGCGGCGGAAGGCCTTCAGCCCGCAACCCGTATCGCGGGTGCCATCCTTCAGGGCGCGCGACCTGAGCCAGTTGGCAAAACGCGACGCGGCCTTCTTCGACCAGGTATCCTGTCGCCCAACGCGCTGACCGGCGACGATGCCGATCCGGCCTTCGGCATCAGCCTGCAAGGGGACGAGCAGCTTCGGCAGTTCCTCGGGCGGGTTCTGACCATCCGCGTCGAGGGTGCAGACGATGGCCCCCTTCGCGGCGAGAACGCCACTATGGACGGCGGCACTCTGGCCGCCGGAGACGTCATGGCGGATCAGTCGCAGATTATGCTGTTTACCCATGCGGGCGCGGATCAGGTCGGGCATGGCATCGGTCGAGCCGTCATCGATTACAATAACTTCATGTTCGGGCTGACCGGCCAAGGCAGTCTCGATCCCGTCCAGAAGGTCGGAAATGTTCTCCGCCTCATTCTTGGCGGGAATGACGATGGAAACTGTGACCATGAGTTGCCCGATGTCCCGGCCCCGTCGGCGCGCGCCGTCTGCCCGGCGGTCCTACTACACGAGGCCGCCAAAGTAAATGTGCACTGCTCCGGTGCCGATCACCTCAGCCTGAGAGGCGCCTTTGCCGGAGCTGCTATCTGGCGACCGCGCTGGCGTTCGCGGTGGAACGTATAGATCCCGGTCGCGATGACGATCGCCGCGCCGGCAAGTGTCATAATGTCCGGGAGTTGTCCGAAAACCGCCCAGCCGAGCCCGATAGCAAAGACAAGCGCCGTATATCGGAAAGGCGCGACAAGGCTGATCTCTCCCACCCGCATCGCCATGACGATCAGCAGATATCCGATGATGAGAAAGAACGAGGCGCCGAGGATCAGCAGACCCGACCGGGCGGTCACGGCTGTCCAGCCTTCGAGCGGCATGAGGACGAGCGCCATCGCTGTCACGGAGAGTGCGGCGGACACCGCGACAGTGGCCGAGGGCACATCGCTTGAAAGGCGCCGGGTGGCCAGGTCGCGCAGCACGACGCAGGCCACGGATGCGAGGCCGATGAGCGCCCATCTGTCGAACCCTTCGGTTCCCGGCCTGACGATCAGGAGAACCCCGAAGAACCCCACGAGAATGGCCACCATCCGCCGCCACCCGACCGGCTCTCGCAACAGGACCGCCGCCGTCAAAGTCACCGCGAGTGGCAGGAATTGCAGGATCGCCGACAGATTTGCGAGCGGCATGTGTCGGAGCGCGGTCAGGAACGTCAGCGTTCCCGCAACCTCCCCCAGCGAGCGCAGGGCGATCCAGAACCGGTCGGACCTTCCGATCCGCAACCGCAGACCGCCCATCCTCCAGCCGATAACCAGAAGCGCGCAGATCGTCAGAAGACCCCTGAGAAAAATGGCTTGGTAGAGCGGCAGCACCTCCGTCGCCGCCTTCATGCAGGTGTCGTTCACCGTGAAGGCGGACATGGCGATGCTCATGTACAGCGCACCACGGGAATTGTCGGAAAGCGGCATCAGTCCATCCAATCGGAGCGGCGGACACCCCGTCGGTTCGGGCCGGCCCTAGCATGCTATCTCCCCCGGCGGTCCGACGGCGTCAACGTCCAATCGTTCGTATCGGTTTCGTTTGAGGCCGTGTGGACATGGAGCGCCAACCTTCCCACCCAGCTTGGCCCGGGCGACCAGCCTGGGCCGTGGAACGAATCTTCGCTTCGTCCCGCAAAGCGGACCAAGAAGGTTTCGAGACATCCCCAAAAAGAAAACCCCCGCCTAAGCGGGGGTTTTCGCCTTCATTCCGGCCAATCTTAGCTGTCGCGGCTTTCGAACGTATCGACGAGACCGCTTTCGGTATCGATCTCGATGACGTCGTCGAGCACCTCGTCCGAAGGGGCCGCAAGGGCGGCGGCCTGTTCAGCCTCGGCCTTGCGGGTCTCGATCACCTTCTGGTCGCGGTCGTGGGCGATCTTGCGCACACGCATCGTCGCGCCGCCCGTCCCGGCCGGGATGAGACGACCGACAATCACGTTCTCCTTCAGGCCGACAAGCTTGTCGCGCTTGCCCTGCACGGCGGCCTCGGTGAGGACGCGCGTGGTTTCCTGGAAGGATGCCGCCGAGATGAACGACCGGGTCTGCAAGCTTGCCTTGGTGATGCCGAGAAGCACCGGCTCACCGACCGCCGGGCGACCGCCCCGCTGTGCGACCTTGTCGTTCTCTTCGTCGAACTCCGACTTGTCGACATGCTCGCCCTTCAGAAGCGTCGTCTCGCCACTGTCGAGGATCTCGATCTTCTGCAGCATCTGGCGAACGATCACCTCGATGTGCTTGTCGTTGATCTTCACGCCCTGCAGACGATAGACGTCCTGAACCTCGTCGATGAGGTAGTCGGCCAGGGCCTCGATCCCCATGATCCGCAGGATGTCGTGCGGCGCCGGGTTGCCGTCCATGATGTAGTCGCCCTTCTGGACGAAGTCACCTTCCTGAACCGGAATGTGCTTGCCCTTCGGCACCATGTATTCAACGGGCTGCAAGGTCTCGTCGGTCGGCTCGATCGTGATCCGCCGCTTGTTCTTGTAGTCCTTGCCGAAGCGCACATAACCGTCGATCTCGGCGATGATGGCGTGATCCTTCGGACGACGGGCCTCGAACAGTTCCGCCACGCGGGGAAGACCCCCGGTGATGTCCTTGGTCTTGGCGCCTTCGCGCGGGATACGCGCAACCACGTCACCTGCCTTGATCTCCTGCCCGTCTTCGATGGACAGAATGGCGTCGACGGACATCGTGTAGCTGACCGGGTTGCCGGCGTCGTTGCGCACGGGCTCACCCGTTGCCGGATCCATCACGATGATCTCAGGCTTCAGATCGCTTCCCCGCGGCGCGGTGCGCCAGTCGGTCACGATCTTCTGGGTCATGCCCGTCGCTTCGTCGGTCTCGTCGCGCACCGAGATGCCCGACACGAGGTCCACGAACTTCGCCACACCCGCCTTCTCTGCGATGATCGGCAGGGTATAGGGGTCCCATTCGAAGAGCTTGGCACCACGCTTGACGTTTGCGCCGTCCTTGACGTGGATCTTGGCACCGTAAAGCACCTTGTGGCTTGCCCGCTCCTGCCCCGCCTCGTCGACGATGGCGATCTGCATGTTGCGGCCCATGACGATCTGTTCGCCATTAGCGTTCTCAAGCAGCATCGCGTTCCGGAACTCGACCTTGCCCTCCTGGCTCGCTTCCAGGAACGACTGCTGTCCACCCTGCGCGATACCGCCGATGTGGAAGGTCCGCATCGTCAGCTGCGTGCCGGGTTCGCCGATCGACTGGGCGGCGATGATGCCGACCGCCTCGCCGATGTTGACGAGCGTGCCACGCGCGAGGTCGCGACCATAACACATGGCGCAGACGCCCTCTTCGCTTTCGCAGGTCAGCGCCGAACGGATGCGGACGGCGGCGACGCCGGCCGATTCCACCATCTCGGCCTTGCGCTCGTCGATCAGCTCGTTGCGACGGACCAGGATCTCGTCCGATCCGGGCACCAGCACATCGTCGGCCGACACGCGGCCGAGGATGCGCTCGCTGAGCGGCGAGACGACCTCACCGTCATTGACGGCGGCCGAGGCCGTGATCGCGCGGTCGGTGCCGCAATCCGGCATCCGCACGATGCAGTCCTGCGCCACGTCGACGAGGCGGCGGGTGAGGTAGCCCGAGTTCGCGGTCTTGAGCGCGGTATCGGCGAGACCCTTGCGGGCACCGTGGGTCGAGTTGAAGTACTCGAGCACGGTCAGGCCTTCCTTGAAGTTCGAGATGATCGGCGTCTCGATGATCTCGCCCGAGGGCTTGGCCATCAGGCCGCGCATCCCGCCGAGCTGCTTCATCTGTGCGGGCGAACCCCGCGCACCCGAGTGGCTCATCATGTAGACCGAGTTCGGCTCCTTCTCTGCGCCGGCATCGTCTTTCCGGACGGCGGAGATTTCCTTCATCATCTCGGCCGCGACGGCATCGGAGCATTTCGACCAGGCATCGACGACCTTGTTGTACTTCTCACCCTGGGTGATCAGGCCGTCCATGTATTGCTGTTCGAATTCCTTCACCTGGTCGCGGACCTCGTTGACGATGGTCCACTTCGTGTCCGGGATGACCATGTCATCCTTGCCGAAGGAGATACCCGCCTTGAAGGCTTCGCGGAACCCGAGACCCATGATCTGGTCACAGAAGATCACCGACTCTTTCTGACCGCAGAAGCGGTAGACGGTGTCGATGACGTTCTGCACGTCCTTCTTCCGGAGCAGCCGGTTGACGAGATCGAACGGTGCCTTGGCGTTGAGCGGGAGAAGCGCGCCCAGCCGCACGCGGCCCGGGGTCGTTTCATAGCGCTTGAAGACCTCGTTGCCCTCTCCGTCGATCTGCTTCACCCGCGCCGTGATCTTGGCGTGCAGGTGCACTTCACCCGCATCGAGCGCATGCTGCACTTCGTCGGAATCGGCGAAGATCATGCCTTCGCCCTTCATGCCCTCGCGCATCATCGAGACGTAGTAGAGACCGAGAACCATGTCCTGCGACGGAACGATGATCGGCGCGCCGTTGGCGGGCGAAAGCACGTTGTTGGTCGACATCATGAGGACGCGGGCTTCGAGCTGCGCTTCCAGCGAAAGCGGCACGTGCACGGCCATCTGGTCGCCGTCGAAGTCGGCGTTGAAGGCCGAGCAGACGAGCGGGTGCAGCTGGATCGCCTTGCCCTCGATCAGGATCGGTTCGAACGCCTGGATGCCGAGACGGTGCAGCGTCGGCGCGCGGTTCAGCAGAACCGGATGCTCGCGGATCACCTCGTCGAGGATGTCCCAAACCTCGGGACGCTCTTTCTCAACGAGCTTCTTCGCCTGCTTGACGGTCGAGCTAAGACCCTTCGCTTCAAGCCGCGAGTAGATGAACGGCTTGAAGAGTTCGAGCGCCATCTTCTTCGGCAGACCGCACTGGTGAAGTTTCAGTTCCGGACCGGTCACGATGACCGAACGGCCCGAGAAGTCCACGCGCTTGCCGAGAAGGTTCTGACGGAACCGGCCCTGCTTGCCCTTGAGCATGTCCGACAGCGACTTCAGCGGGCGCTTGTTGGCCCCCGTGATGACGCGGCCGCGGCGGCCGTTGTCGAAGAGCGCGTCGACCGATTCCTGCAGCATCCGCTTTTCGTTGCGGACGATGATGTCGGGCGCGCGCAGTTCGATCAGCCGCTTGAGGCGATTATTCCGGTTGATGACCCGGCGATAAAGGTCGTTCAGGTCCGAGGTGGCGAAGCGGCCGCCGTCGAGCGGAACCAGCGGACGGAGTTCCGGCGGAATGACCGGAACCACGGTCAGCACCATCCATTCCGGACGGTTGCCGGATTCGAGGAAGTTCTCGACGATCTTCAGCCGCTTGATGATCTTCTTCGGCTTCAGTTCGCCGGTGGCCTCCTTCAGCTCCTCGCGAAGCTGTTCGGCCGTCGCCTCGAGGTCGATCGCGGCCAACATTTCACGGATCGCCTCAGCGCCGATATTGGCGGTGAAGGCGTCGGCGCCGTACTGGTCCTGCGCGTCGAGGTATTCTTCCTCGGTCATCAGCTGGCCGTAGGAAAGGTCGGTCAGGCCCGGCTCGATCACGACGTAGTTCTCGAAGTAGAGAATGCGCTCAAGGTCGCGCAGCGTCATGTCGAGCATGAGGCCGATCCGGCTCGGCAGCGACTTCAGGAACCAGATGTGCGCGACCGGGGCGGCGAGCTCGATATGGCCCATCCGCTCGCGGCGCACCTTCTGGAGCGTCACTTCGACACCGCACTTTTCGCAGACGACGCCGCGATACTTCATGCGCTTGTACTTGCCGCAAAGGCATTCGTAGTCCTTGATCGGCCCAAAGATGCGGGCGCAGAACAGACCGTCACGCTCCGGCTTGAACGTGCGGTAGTTGATCGTTTCGGGCTTTTTGATTTCCCCGTAGGACCAGCTGAGGATGCGCTCGGGCGAAGCCAGCGAGATCTTGATCTCGTCGAACTGCTTGGGCGCGGCCAGCGGGTTGAACGGGTTGTTGGTGAGTTCCTGGTTCATCTTGCGTCCTTCAAATCAGGGGATGGGATAGCGAGGGCGTGACCGCCCTCACTCCTCCTCCGCATCCAGGAGTTCCATGTTGAGGCCGAGGCCCCGCACTTCCTTGACGAGAACGTTGAACGATTCCGGCACGCCGGCCTCGAAGTTGTCCTCGCCCTTGACGATGCTTTCGTAGACTTTCGTCCGGCCCGCCACGTCGTCCGACTTGACGGTGAGCATCTCCTGCAGGGTGTAGGCCGCGCCATACGCCTCCAGCGCCCAGACCTCCATTCCCCCGAAACGCTGGCCGCCGGACTGGGCCTTGCCGCCCAGAGGCTGCTGCGTGACGAGGCTGTAAGGCCCGGTCGAGCGCGCGTGGATCTTGTCGTCGACAAGGTGGTGAAGCTTCAGGAGATACTTCACGCCCACCGTGACCTTCCGCGCGAACTTCTCGCCGGTGCGACCGTCGAAGAGGTCCGACTGGCCGGACTGGTCGAAACCGGCCCGGGTCAGCGCGTCGTTCACGTCCGCTTCCTTGGCGCCGTCGAAGACCGGCGTCGCGATCGGCACGCCGCGCTTCACGGTCCCCGCACGCTCAACAAGGCTCTCCTCGTCGAGCTTCGCAAAGGCTTCCTCGTAGGCCTCTTCGCCGTAGCCATGCTTCAGCGCATCGCGGACCGGCGTCAGGTCGCCGGTGCGGCGATAGTCCTGAAGCGCGTCGTCGATACGGATGCCGAGGCCACGTGCCGCCCAACCCATATGGGTTTCGAGGATCTGGCCGACGTTCATCCGCGACGGCACGCCGAGCGGGTTCAGAACCATGTCGACGGGGGTGCCATCACCGAGGAACGGCATGTCCTCCATCGGCACGACCTTCGACACGACACCCTTGTTGCCGTGACGTCCGGCCATCTTGTCGCCCGGCTGCAGCTTGCGCTTCACCGCAACGAAGACCTTGACCATCTTCATCACGCCCGGCGGCAGATCGTCGCCGCGGCGAACCTTCTCGACCTTGTCCTCGAACCGGTGCTCGAGCGCGCGCTTCTGCGCCTCGAACTGGGCATTGAGGGCCTCGACGTTCTGGGCATCCTGCTCCTCGCCGAGGGCGAGCTGCCACCACTGGCCGCGCGACAGCGATTCCAGGAGGTCTTCGTCGATCGTGGCGTTCGGCTTGATCCCCTTCGGGCCTTTGACGGCCGTCTTGCCGAGGATCATCGACTTCAGGCGCGCATAGATGTTGCGCTCG
The DNA here is from genome assembly GCA_050289105.1 of Paracoccaceae bacterium. GTDB lineage: Bacteria > Pseudomonadota > Alphaproteobacteria > Rhodobacterales > Rhodobacteraceae > Albidovulum. The sequence goes on from JBNKFC010000005.1 coordinate 8,362, forward strand.
AGGATCGCCTGTTCGTCGTCGCGGTCCCGCGCCAGACGTTCGACTTCCTCGCGCTCGATCTGCAGCGCGCGCTCGTCCTTGTCGACGCCGTGACGGTTGAACACGCGGACTTCCACGACCGTACCGAAATCGCCCGGCGGCAGCCGGAGCGAGGTGTCGCGCACGTCCGAGGCCTTTTCACCGAAGATGGCGCGGAGGAGCTTTTCTTCCGGCGTCATCGGGCTTTCGCCCTTGGGCGTGATCTTGCCCACGAGGATGTCGCCCGGGCCCACTTCGGCGCCGATATAGACGATGCCCGCCTCGTCGAGGTTGCGGAGCGCTTCCTCGCCGACGTTCGGGATGTCGCGGGTGATCTCCTCAGGCCCGAGCTTGGTGTCACGGGCGGCGACTTCGTATTCCTCGATATGGATCGAGGTGAAGACGTCGTCCTTGACGATGCGCTCGGAGATGAGGATCGAGTCCTCGTAGTTGTAGCCGTTCCACGGCATGAAGGCGACGATGACGTTCTTGCCGAGCGCCAGTTCCCCCATATCCGTCGACGGGCCATCCGCGATGACCTCGTTCTTCGCGACCTTGTCGCCCACCTTCACCAGAGGCTTCTGGTTGATGCAGGTGTTCTGGTTCGAACGCTGGAACTTCCGCAGACGGTAGATGTCGACGCCGGCGTCGCCCAGTTCGAGGTCCTCGGTAGCCCGGACGACGATACGGGTCGCATCGACCTGGTCGATGACACCACCCCGCCGCGCCATGATCGCAGCGCCCGAATCCTCGGCCACGACGGCCTCGATCCCGGTGCCGACGAAAGGCGCGTCCGCCTGGAGAAGCGGAACCGCCTGACGCTGCATGTTCGAACCCATCAGAGCCCGGTTCGCGTCGTCGTTCTCAAGGAACGGGATGAGCGAAGCCGCGACCGAAACGAGCTGCTTCGGCGACACGTCGATCAGGTCCACCACGTCGGGCGGGTTCAGCATGAATTCGCCCGACTGACGGGTCGAGACGAGATCGTTCTTGAAACGGCCGTTCTCGTCGAGCGAAGCGTTGGCCTGCGCGACGGTGTGGCGCATCTCCTCGGTGGCGGACATGTACTGAACTTCGTCCGTCACCTGACCGTCCCTCACCTTGCGGTAGGGGGTCTCGATAAAGCCGTACTTGTTCACCCGCGCGAAGGTGGCGAGCGAGTTGATCAGACCGATGTTCGGGCCTTCCGGCGTTTCAATCGGGCACATCCGGCCATAGTGGGTCGGGTGCACGTCGCGCACCTCGAAGCCAGCGCGCTCGCGGGTCAGACCGCCCGGCCCGAGGGCCGACAGGCGCCGCTTGTGCGTGACTTCCGAGAGTGGGTTGGTCTGGTCCATGAACTGCGAAAGCTGCGAGGAACCGAAGAACTCGCGAACGGCCGCAGCGGCCGGCTTCGCGTTGATCAGGTCCTGCGGCATGACGGTGTCGATCTCGACCGACGACATACGCTCCTTGATCGCGCGCTCCATGCGCAGCAAGCCGACGCGGTACTGGTTTTCCATCAGCTCGCCGACCGAGCGCACCCGGCGGTTGCCGAGGTGGTCGATGTCGTCGATCTCGCCCTTGCCGTCACGCAGTTCCACCAGCGCCTTCACGCAGGCGATGATGTCGTCGCGGTCGAGCGTGCGCTGGGTGTCGGGCTTGTCGAGGTCAAGCCGCATGTTCATCTTCACCCGGCCGACGGCCGAGAGGTCGTAGCGCTCCTTGTCGAAGAACAAGGTGTCGAAGAGCGCCGAC
>JBNKFC010000006.1:0-8755 GCA_050289105.1 Paracoccaceae bacterium
ACTGCCTGGGCGATGGCGGAGCGCGGGCACAAGGTCACCATCGTCACGCCGGAACCCTTCATCGGCAAGGAACTCGCCCGCACCTCGTCTGATATCGCGCTGCGCCCGCGCCTCGCGAAACTCGGCGTGACCTTCCTCACCGAACACCAGATCGGAGAATGGCACGGCGACGGCGCGACGCTCCGCAACCTCCTGACCGGCGCCGAAAGCCGCCTCGCCGCCTCCGCGCTCGTCATGTCGACGACGAACCGCGCCTTCGACCCGCTCTCGACCGACATCGCCGATCTCGAAACCCACCTCATCGGCGACGCCGCCGCCCCGCGTCAGGCGCCCTATGCCTTTCACGAGGGCCGCAAGACCGGCCTCGCCCTCTGACCTTCATCTTGCGCGAAATACCTCGGGGGTCCGGGGGCAGCGCCCCCGGCGTCAGAGATTGAACACGCGGCTCGGATGCAGCTCGCCCGACTTGTAGGTGCCCACCGCCACCGCGCGGCCCTGATAGCTGGCCCAGGCCTCGTCGCCCCACTCCACGTCCGAGGCGATGACCATCCCCGGATTGCCGTTCCGGAGACGCGCCGCGCCCTCCGCCGTCGCCTTCAGCTCGGGCAGGTCCGCCAACCCGACTTCGAGTGGCAGCAGAAGCGCGTCCAAAGCCTCGGTCTTCGCCAGTTCGTCGATCTTTTCGATCGTCACCCCGTCCGCGGCCTCGAACGGCCCCGACCATTCGCGGCGGAGCCAGAGGACATGGCCGTAGCAGCCCAAGGCGGCTCCGAGATCGCGGGCAATGGAGCGGACGTAGCCGCCCTTGCCGCAGACCATTTCCAGCTCGACCGTGTCGGGGTCGGGCCGGGCGGTTATCTCTAGGCTCTCGACCCAAAGTTCCCGGGCGGCCAGCTCCATTTCCTCGCCCGCCCGCGCCAAGGCATAGGCGCGCTCGCCCTCGACCTTCACGGCGGAGAACTGCGGCGGCACCTGCATGATCTCGCCCCGGAACGCCGCCAGTGCCGCCTGGATCTCGTCATCGGTAGGGCGAAGGTCGGAAGTGGCGATGACCTCGCCCTCGGCGTCGTCGGTTTTTGTCGCCGCGCCGAGCCGCACCGCGAACCGGTAGCATTTCAGCGCGTCGGTGATGTAGGGCACCGTCTTCGTCGCCTCGCCGAGCGCCACGGCCAGTACCCCCGTCGCGTCGGGGTCCAGCGTTCCCGCATGGCCCGCCTTCTTCGCGTCGAGGGCCCAGCGGACCTTGTTCACCACTGCGGTCGAAGTCATGCCGGCGGGCTTGTCCACCACCAGCCAGCCGGAAATGTCGCGACCCTTCTTGCGTGCCATGTCTTGTCCTTCACGGGGGAAGGCCGCGTGCTAGCGAAAGCCGGCGGGCGCGTCAATCCGCCGGGACCGAGAGCCCGACCATCGGCCCCATCGGAAACCCGAAATCGTCCCGACCGATCTCGGGCGCGAACAGGCGCGAGATGTTGCCGTCGAAGTAGAGTGCGTTCGGGAGGCCAAGCGCGTCGCGGAAGACCCGCGCAAAGTCATGGAAGTTCACCGAGCCGCCCGAGATGACGAAATAGGCGCGGCGCCCATCCGCCGAAACCCCAACGCCATTGCGCACGTAGCGCGACTCCGAGTCCTTCAGGAACCGCGGATGCAACTCACCGCCGATCACCAGCATCGGCCCAGATTGCGTCGCGAACCGGCAGTCCGGTGCCTCGCGCTGGAATTCCAGCGTCTCGATCACCGCGAACCCATCCGCGCCGATGCAGAAGACCCCGTTCGGCACCAGCCCGAAATTCCCCGGTCCCGCCGAGGTCACAAGACGCGATACCTCCCGCCCCTCGGCGCGGTAAAGCCCGACGGGCCTGCGGTCCGGATGATACATCCCGGCATTCATCGCGAAGACAAGGCGGCGCCCCTCGGCGGCGAGACCCTCGCGCAGCCGCTCGAACGTGCCGATCGGAGCGCCGTCCGGATCGTCGTAGAAAAGTCTCAGGTCTTCGCCAAGCACCGCTTCGCAGACCGCATAGCTTTGACCTTCGTGGTCGAGCGTGCGGCAGGTCTCGGCCTGACCGGCACCGGCCAGCAACAGGAATGCCGCCGCCTTAGCCCAGATCGTCATCTTCATCGTCGCGCTTCGCGATATCGCGCTGCACCCGCTCGTCCGCCAGAAGCCGGCGCGTCGCGTCCATCCGGTCGAAGGTCTCGTCGAGGACGAAACGCAGCTCCGGCGCGAATTTCAAAGTCATCGCCTTCGCGACGTGATGGCGCAGCTCGCCCTTCGACCGGTTGAGCGCGGCCAGCGCCTCGGTCGCCCCCTCGCCACCCAGGGGCAGCACATAGGCGGTTGCGATGCGCAGATCGGGGGACACCCGGACCTCGCCCACGGTGATCGACATCGCGCCAAGCTCGTCGTTATGGACCTCACCGCGCATCAGCACTTCGGAAAGCGTGCGACGGATGAGTTCGCCGACGCGAAGCTGACGTTGCGAGGGGCCGGAGCCCTTGGAAAAACGGTTCTGTGCCATGCGCTCCGATGTAGGCCATGCCGGCCCGACCCGCAACGGGCCTTTGCCAAGCGGCGTCACAGCGACTAAAGGAAAGCGTCAAGAGGACCGGAGGCGCGCATGACCGAACCGACAGACATTCCCGGCATCGTCGTCACAGGCGTCTCGGGGCGCATGGGGCAGATGCTCGTCCGCCTGATCGCGGCCTCGGACCGCGCGCGCCTCGTCGGCGCGGTGGAGCGGACGGGCCACGACTGGATCGGCCGCGATCTCGGCACGGCGATGGGCGGGGCCGCGAGCGGCGTCACCGTTACCGACGACCCGCTGGAGGCATTCGCGAAAGCCCAGGCGGTGATCGATTTCACCGCACCTGCCGCCACGGTCGAATTCGCGGCACTCGCGGCGCAGGCTCGCGCGGTTCACGTCATCGGAACGACCGGGCTAGAGGCCGAGCACCTGGCGAAGATCAAGGCCGCGGCGCGCCATGCCGTGATCGTCCGCGCCGGCAACATGAGCCTCGGGGTCAATCTTCTCACCCAGATCACCAAGAAGGTCGCGGCGGCGCTCGATGCCGACTGGGATATCGAGATCGTCGAGGCCCATCATCGTCACAAGGTCGATGCGCCCTCCGGCACGGCCCTGATGCTGGGTGAGGCCGCAGCGGTCGGGCGGGGGCTCAACTTCCCCGACATCCGCGACGCCGCGCGCGAAGGCATCACGGGCGCCCGGCAGAAGGGTCATATCGGCTTTTCCGCGATCCGGGGTGGCGACATCGTCGGCGAACATGACGTGATTTTCGCGGCCGACGGCGAACGGATCGTGCTGCGCCATTTGGCGACCGATCGCGCGATCTTCGCCCGCGGCGCGCTCAAGGCCGCGATCTGGGGGCAGGACAAGAAGCCTGGCGAATACGACATGCTGGACGTGCTCGGCCTCTGACCGGCAGGGCAGGTAAGGTGGGTTTAAACCCACCCTACGAGCGAGGGGGCTTGACCGGGAACGCGCTGGCTCAAGGCGCAAGGTGGGTTTCAACCCACCTTACCACAGAGGCGGCGGGTCTCAGAAATCGACGGCGATGCCCTTTTTCTCCCAGTCGCCGTAGCGCACCGGCTCCGGCCCGTCGCGGCCGCCAAGCTCGGTCGGAAGATCCGGGGCTTTCGCCGCCTTTCGCCGCGCCTCGGCCTCGGCCAGCGCGCGCTTGGCGGCTTCGGGCAGGTCCTTGGAGGGGGGCGTCGGCATTGCGGCCTTCCTTGTTTCGGGATGACCCATGATATACGCGGGCCCGGTGGGCGCGGCAACCGGGGGACGCATGGCCAAGGATGATACGGCGCGAGGGGCGGCAGCCCGGCTGGTGGTGGCTGTGCTCGAGGATCACGCACCGCTTTCGGACCAGATCGCGCGCGGCGGGCTCGCCGGCCTCGCGCCGCCCGACCGGGCGCGGGCGCAGCGCCTGGCGCTCGCCACGCTGCGCAATCTCGGCCGTGCCGATGCGGTGTTGAAGCCCTTCCTGCGCAAGCCCCCTCCGGCCCTGGTCCGCACGATCCTTCGGGTGTCGATCGTTGAGATGTTCGCTGAAGGTGCCGCAGCGCATGGTGTGGTGTCCGACGCGGTCGACCTGACCCGCGCCGCCGGCCGCAAGGCTGAAGGCTTCGCCGGCATGGTCAACGCCGTCCTTCGTCGCGCCTCGGAGACCCCGGCGGAGCGCTGGGCGGAACTGCCGGCTGACCCACTGCCGGGTTGGTTGCGCGGACGGCTGATGTCGGCCTGGGGCAAGCAGGCGACGATGGCGATGGAGGCTGCCCACGCCAACGGCGCGCCTCTCGACCTCACGCCGAAGGACGGCGACGCTGAGACGCTCGCCGCCCGGCTCGGGGCCGAGGCATTGCCGACCGGCTCGGTCCGGCTTCACGCCGCCGGCCAGATTTCCGACCTTCCCGGCTATGCGGAGGGCGAGTGGTGGGTGCAGGATGCTGCCGCCGGCCTCGCCGCGAAGGTCTTGGCGCCGAAGCCCGGCGAACGGGTGCTCGACCTTTGCGCGGCCCCCGGTGGCAAGACGCTGCAACTTGCGGCGGCCGGGGCGAAAGTCACGGCGCTCGATCTCTCCGAGAGCCGCATGGAGCGGGTGAGCGAAAACCTCGCCCGCTGCCGGCTGGAGGCAGAGACCGTCGTGGCCGATGCGCTGACCTGGGAAGGGGCAGGCGGGTTCGACGCCGTTCTCCTCGACGCGCCTTGCTCGGCCACCGGCACGATCCGCCGCCATCCGGATCTGCCCCATGTCCGCGACCCCTCCGCGATAAAGGAGATCGTCGCGCTGCAATCTGCGCTGCTCGACCGTGCGCTGGGCCTTGTCCGCCCTGGCGGCCGGGTCATCTTCGCGACCTGTTCGCTTCTGCCGGATGAGGGGGAACGGCAGATTTCCGCCGCTCTCGCGCGTCACCCCGGGCTTTCGACCGACAGGGCCGCGATCGACCTGCCGGGGATCGAATCCGGTTGGATCACCGCCGAAAACGGGCTGCGGCTTCGTCCCGACTACTGGCCCGAGCGGGGCGGAATGGACGGCTTCTTCATTGCCTGCCTGCGCACCACCGGCGGCTGAGCGGCCTTTAGCCGGTGACACGCGGCGGGGCTGCCGGTAATCTCCGGCCGGGGCAGATTCCCGGACCCGACCGGGCAACATCAAGACCGAGGACCGTGAGGCGTGGGGCAATCCGAAACCGGATATCTGGGCATTATGCACCGGCTGCACGCGCGGTTGGCGGCGTTGGCGCGCCCAGCGACCGGATTCGTCAGCCAGCCTGAGCCAAAGACCATCGGGTCCTTCGCGCGCGGACGCCAGCTGACCGCCGGCAACTTCCTCTTCGCGGGCTTCCTGATCGAGGCGAAGGGCAAGTCGATCTGGGACCTGCCGATCCCCGATCCGCGCTTCGAGGAGGAAATCCACGGCTCTGCCTGGCTCGACGATCTTGCGGCTGTCGCAGACGCACCGGCGCGCGAACGCGCCCAGACCTGGGTTTTCGACTGGATCCGCCGCTACGGACGCGGCGCGGGGCCGGGCTGGACGCCCGACCTGACCGGCCGCCGCCTGATCCGGTGGATCAACCATGCGATCCTGCTTCTGAACGGGCGCGACCGGGCGGAATCGGACGCCTATTTCCGCTGCCTTGGCCGGCAGACGATCTTCCTCGCCCGGCGCTGGAGGACCGCCGCGCCGGGATTGCCGCGCTTCGAGGCGTTGACCGGCCTCGTCTATGCCGGTCTCGCGCTGACCGGAATGGAACGCCATGTCGGCCCCGCGGCAGCAGCGCTCGCGAAGGAATGCGGGCGCGAGATCGATGCCGAGGGCGGCATTCCGACCCGCAATCCCGAGGAACTCCTCGAAGTCTTCACCCTCCTTACCTGGGCCGCCTCGGCGCTCGCCGATGCCGGCCGCACGCCACAGGCGGCGCATCTCGACGCGATCGACCGGATCGCGCCAACATTGCGCGCGCTTCGCCACGCCGATGGCGGCCTGGCGCGGTTCCATGGCGGGGGCAGGGGGCTCGAAGGGCGGCTCGATCAGGCGTTGGCGACCGTCGGGGGACGGGCGCTGACCGCACACGGGCTGGCGATGGGCTATGCCCGCCTCGCAGCCGGACGCACGACGATCATCGTCGATGCGGCCCCGCCGCCCAAGGGCCGCGCCTCGTGGAATGCCCATGCCTCGACGCTGGCGATGGAGCTGACTTCCGGCCGCCGCCCGCTCATCGTCAATTGCGGCTCGGGCACCAGCTTCGGCCCCGACTGGCGGCGCGCGGGGCGCGCCACACCGTCGCATTCCACGCTCTGCATCCAGGGGTTTTCCTCCTCCCGCCTCGGCGCGGGAGGGGTGCTTCCCTCGACCGCCCGCGGTCAGTTCACCGACATACCGGAACAGGTCTGGGCCCAGCCCGAGGATGACAGCGCCGGCCACCGGCTGATGGCGGGGCACAGCGGCTATGTGCCCACCCACGGCCTCACCCATATCCGCCAGCTCATGCTGTCCATCGACGGACGGGCGCTGGCGGGTGAGGACACGCTCGGCGCGATGACCGTGGCCGACCGGCGTCGGTTCGAGACGATCATGGACCGCTCGAAACATCAGGGCGTGCCGTTCTCGGTGCGGTTTCACCTGCACCCGGATGTCGATGCCGCCATCGACCTCGGTGGAGCGGCGGTATCGCTCGCGCTCAAGTCTGGCGAGATCTGGGTCTTCCGCCACGACGGCGTGGGCGAACTGACGCTGGAGCCCTCCGTCTACCTCGAAAGCGGGCGGCTCAAGCCGCGCGCGACCAAGCAGATCGTTCTTTCTGCCTATGTTCTCGACTATGCCTGCCAGTTGGGCTGGACCTTGGCGAAGGCACAGGATACGCCCTCGGCCATCCGCGACACCGTCCGCGATGACCATGTGCCGACCAAGTAGAGGACCCCGCCCTTGACCGAAGCCGATGCCCGACTGGCCCCGATCGCCCGCGCCCTGATCTCCGTTTCCGACAAGACCGGGCTACTGGATTTCGCCAAGGGACTGGCCGAACGCGGAGTGGAACTGCTCTCGACCGGCGGCACCTCGGCGATGCTGCGCGAAGCCGGGTTGACCGTGCGCGACGTGGCCGACCTGACGGGCTTTCCCGAGATGATGGATGGCCGCGTGAAGACGCTGCACCCCAAGGTGCATGGCGGCCTCCTGGCGCTGCGCGACAATCCGACCCATGTCGCCGCGATGGACGCGCACGGGATCGAGCCGATCGACCTGCTGGTGGTCAACCTCTACCCGTTCGAGGCGACCGTTGCGAAGGGCGCCGACTATGACACCTGCGTCGAGAATATCGACATCGGCGGCCCGGCGATGATCCGCGCGGCGGCGAAGAACCACGCCCATGTCGCGGTCGTGGTCGACCCGGAGGATTATGCCAAAGTCCTCGGCGACATGGATCAGCATGGCGGCAAAACCTGCCCGAAGTTCCGCCGCAAACTCGCCCAGCGTGCCTATGCCCGCACGGCCGCTTACGACGCAGCCGTGTCGAACTGGCTGGCGGGCGCCATCGGCGATGCCGCCCCCCGCCGCCGCGCCTTCGCCGGAACGCTTGCCCAGACGCTGCGCTACGGCGAGAATCCGCACCAATCGGCGGCGTTCTACGTGGACGGATCGAACCGCCCCGGCGTCGCCACCGCGACCCAGCATCAGGGCAAGGAACTCAGCTACAACAACATCAACGACACGGACGCGGCGTTCGAGCTTGTGGCCGAATTCGACCCCGCTGACGGCCCGGCCTGCGCGATCATCAAGCACGCCAATCCCTGCGGCGTGGCACGGGGCGCGACCATGCTCGACGCCTACAAGGCGGCATATGATTGCGACCGCACGTCGGCGTTCGGTGGTATCGTTGCGCTGAACCAGTCGCTCGACGCCGCCACCGCCGAGGAAATCTGCCAGATATTCACCGAAGTCGTGATCGCGCCGGGTGCCGACGACGCTGCCAAGGCGGTCTTTGCCGCGAAAAAGAACCTGCGGCTTTTGACGACGACGGGCCTGCCCGACCCGAAATCCCCCGGCCTCGCCTTCCGTCAGGTGGCGGGCGGCTTCCTCGTGCAGGACCGCGACAACGGTTTTGTCATTCCGTCCGACCTCAAGGTCGTGACGAAGCGTGCCCCGACGGATGCCGAACTGGCCGATCTTCTTTTCGCCTGGAAGGTCGCCAAGCACGTCAAGTCGAACGCCATCGTCTACGTCAAGGGCGGGGCGACCGTCGGCATCGGTGCGGGCCAGATGAGCCGGGTGGATTCGACCCGCATCGCCGCACGCAAATCCGCGGACATGGCCGATGCGCTGGGGCTGGCCGAGCCCACGGTCAAGGGGTCGGTCGTCGCCTCCGACGCATTCTTCCCCTTCCCCGATGGGCTCTTGACCGCGGCCGAGGCCGGCGCGACGGCGGTGATCCAGCCGGGCGGTTCGATGCGCGATGCCGAGGTGATCGCGGCGGCCGACGAAGCAGGGCTTGCCATGGTGTTCACCGGCCAGCGGCATTTCCGGCACTAGGGGATCGACATGCGGCTCGTGACCCAGACAGCGGTGGGAGTTTTCGCGCTCGATCAGGCGACGAAGCTCTTTGTCGTCCACGGGCTCGACCTCTATACACGTCAGCGTATTGACGTGCTGCCTCCCTGGCTCAACCTCCGCATGGCGTGGAATCAGGGGATCAATTTCGGCCTTCTGTCCAGCAATACCGATCTCGCCCGCT
>JBNKFC010000007.1:0-2675 GCA_050289105.1 Paracoccaceae bacterium
TCGCGGCGACGGTGAGAAACGCCTCGAGCCCGACCCCAGCAATCACGGTTTCGCCGCCGTGTCCCATCTTCAAACCCCCTGCCCCGGCTCTACGTCCTTCAGCTCGACATCGCGGCCGCGGTAGATCTGCGTCAGCACGTCCTGGCGCTTGACGTTCGGCCGATGGCGAAGGGTGAGGACGATGGCCCCGATCATCGCGACCAGAAGGATCAACCCGGCCGCCTGGAACATGTAGAGATACTGATCGTAGAGGATCGCGCCGAGCGCAGGCGTGTTCGCCACCCCCTCATCGATCGCGAAAGCCGCCTCACGCGCATCGGGGGCGGCGCCCGCCAAAGCCCAGTGCCCAAGCACGAGGCTGAGCTCGACGAGCAGCACAAGACCGACAAGCGCACCGACCGGCAGGTAATCGGCCAGACCTCGTTTCAGCTCGGTGAAGTCCACGTCGAGCATCATCACCACGAAGAGGAACAGCACCGCGACCGCGCCGACATAAACGATCACGAGCAACATCGCGATAAACTCGGCGCCCAGCAGAACCATCAACCCCGCCGAGGAGAAGAAGGCGAGGATCAGCCACAGCACCGAGTGCACCGGGTTGCGCGCGAGGATCACGAGCACGCCCGAGCCGACGGCTACCGCGGCGAACACGTAAAAGGCCAGTTGGGTCAGTCCCATCGTCCCCTCTCGATCCCGGCGAAGGCATGCCGGTTCTTTCCCTCGGGGCGTGCGGGGCGTCGCCCCGTCCGCCAGTGGCGCCGGAGGTCGTCCGGAGCCTCGTTCATCTCTCGTCCCGGACCCGTCTCGGGCCCGTGTGGCTCATCCTGCCGAAGCACGGCAGGGGCCCACATCACCTGTAGGGCGCGTCCAGTTCCAGGTTCTTCGCGATCTCGCGCTCCCAGCGCTCGCCGTTCGCGAGAAGCTTATCCTTGTTGTAGTAGAGCTCCTCGCGCGTCTCGGTCGCGAACTCGAAGTTCGGGCCCTCGACGATGGCATCCACCGGGCATGCCTCCTGACAGAAGCCGCAGTAGATGCACTTGGTCATGTCGATGTCGTACCGGGTCGTCCGGCGCGAGCCGTCAGCGCGTGGCTCGGCCTCGATGGTGATTGCCTGAGCCGGACAGATTGCCTCGCACAGCTTGCAGGCGATGCAGCGCTCTTCGCCGTTCGGATAGCGCCGGAGCGCATGCTCGCCCCGGAACCTAGGGCTAAGAGGACCCTTCTCGAAGGGATAGTTCAGGGTCGCCTTGGGCTTCACGAAGTACTTGAAGCCCAGCCTGAAACCCTCCCAGATGTCTGCGAGCAGGAAGTAACGGACGGCCTTGTCGAACGGGATGCCCATCTCAATTCCTCCGGTCGATCATCTGGCGGCCCAGCACGTAGCTGGCCTTGACCTGTTTGAGTTGCTGCGTCTCAGCGGGCGATAGGCTCGCGCCACGGTCGTCCAGAGCCCAGATCGCGTGCCGAATCCGCTCATCGACCTTATCCGACAGATCCGGATAGCCGCAGAAGCTTGCCGTCGTCATTGTGCTGATCGACGCATAGATGCGGTCGAACCCCGTGTTCTCGGCTTCGCGCTGCGCATCGATCTCCGGAAGGTTGTCGCAGTAAAGCGCGCCCTCGGCGGCGGTCTCCGGCGCGGATTGCGCGGATGCCGTCGTGGCAAGCACAACCGCAACGATCGTGAGCGTCCCGCGCATTCGATCAGCCCCCCACCGCGTAGCGCGCGTAGCCGATCACGTCGAGCCGCGCGAGGATTGCCGCGATGACGACCCAGCCGAGCGACATCGGCAGGAAGACCTTCCAGCCCAGGCGCATCAGCTGGTCATAGCGATAGCGAGGCACGATCGCCTTCACCATGGCGAAGAGGAAGAAGAAGAACACCATCTTCCCGACCATCCACAGCACGCCATCCGGCAGCCCGGGGATCGGCGAGAGCCAGCCGCCGAAGAACAGGATCGAGAGCAGCGCGCACATCAGCACGATGTTCATGTACTCGCCGATCATGAAGAGCAGGTAGGGGGTCGAAGAATATTCGACCTGGTATCCGGCAACGAGCTCGGATTCAGCCTCCGGAAGGTCGAAGGGCGGGCGGTTGGTCTCTGCCAGCGCCGAGACGAAGAACAGCACCACCATCGGCAGATGCGGCAGCCAGTACCATGAGAAGAGACCATAGGCGCCGTCCTGCGCGCGCACGATATCTGACAGGTTGAGCGAACCGGTCGATATGAGCACCCCCACGATGATGAGCCCGATCGAGACCTCGTAGCTGACCATCTGCGCGGCCGAGCGCAGCCCGCCGAGGAATGGATATTTCGAGTTCGACGCCCAGCCGCCCATGATGATGCCATAGACCCCCAGCGACGAAATCGCGAAGATGTAGAGCACGCCGACATTCAGGTCCGAGATGACCCATCCGTCGGCGAATGGCACCACCACCCACGCGATGCTGGCCAGGACGAAGGTGAGCATCGGCGCGAGCAGGAACACCGCTTTGTCCGCGCCCGCCGGAATGACGATTTCCTTGAGCACGAACTTCAGGAAGTCGGCGAAGGACTGCAGAAGACCCCAGGGGCCGACCACGTTCGGACCGCGCCGCAACTGCACGGCGGCCCAGACCTTGCGGTCCATGTAGAGGAGGAAGGCGAGGCTCACGAGGATCGCGACCGTCACCG
>JBNKFC010000008.1:0-1539 GCA_050289105.1 Paracoccaceae bacterium
CATGCTGGATTTCGCCTACGAGCCCGATCCGGCCCGTTCTCGGCTGACCTGCCAGCTCAAGGTGTCCGATGCGCTGGACGGGCTGAAAGTCTTCATGCCCGAAAAGCAGATCTGATGCGCCTCTTCGCGGCCTTCTGCTACTACATGGCCGCTTCCTTCGCGGCGACGCCCGCCCCCGCGCAGTATGTCGGTTGCGAAGGTCCAATCCTCAAGGCCAGCTATACCCGACCGACCGACCGCTACGACCATGGCATCTTGGGCGATGCGATCGAGTGGGGCGGGATGAAGGTCGTGATCGACTGGGCGGATGGATGTGGCTTGGTCGGCCCCATCGACATAATTCTACCGCAGGAATCGGTCTACGAGGACTTCGCGCCACGGCTCTGGGATGTCACCGGCGACGGACAGCCCGAGATCGTGACCGTCATATCCAAAGTCAGCAGCGGCGCCAGCCTGGAGATTCACGGATTCGCCGGCAACAGGTTCACCGCCATTGCCTCGACCCCTTATATCGGCACGCCTCACCGCTGGCTCGCCCCCGTCGGCGCGGCCGATCTCGACGGTGACGGGCGGGTGGAGATTGCCTATGTCGAGACGCCGCATCTGGGCAAAATCCTGAAGATCGTCCGGCTCGAGGGCGACCGCCTCGTCCCCGTTGCCGAGGCCAAGGGTCTCACCAATCACCGGATCGGCGATCCCTTCATCCAGGGCCGCATCGCCACCTGCGGTGGGAGCCCAACGATCCTGACCTCCAACGGAGACTGGACCCGGATCATCGGAACAACCCTCGCCGACGGGAAATTGGCTGTCCGCGACCTCGGACCTTACAGGGGGCCGAAGAGCTTCGACCGCATCGCTGGCTGCCGCTGAGACGGCCTCACTTTCTGTCTGAAGATACTCCGGAGGGGTCCGGGGAGGCAGCGCCTCCCCGGCGGGTCGGCCCGCCGAAGGCGGGACGAAACTCTAAAGCGCCCGCCAGCCGATATCGCGGCGGCAGAAACCGCCGGGCCAATCGATCCGGTCGACCATCGCATAGGCCCGATCCCGAGCTTCGGAAAGTGTCGTCCCCCGCGCGGTGACGTTCAGCACGCGACCGCCCGAGGCTACGACCGACCCGTCGCGTTCCGCCGTTCCGGCGTGGAAAACCATGTGCGACGAATCCTCTGGCAATTCCTCCAGCCCCCGGATCTGCGAGCCCTTGGCATAGGCGCCGGGATAGCCCATCGCCGCCATCACCACTGTCAGCGCGTGATCGTCGGCCCAGTTGACCTGCATCGTCCCCAGCCGCCCTTCGGCGCAGGCATGGATGAGGTCGAAGGCCTGCGCGCCAAGCCGCATCATCAGGACCTGGCATTCCGGATCGCCGAAACGGACATTGTATTCGACGAGCCGGGCATGCCCGTCCTTGATCATCAGCCCGGCATAGAGCACGCCCTGAAACGGCGTGCCGCGCCGCGCCATCTCGGTCACGGTTGGGCGCACGATCTTATCCATCGCCTGGTTCAGTACCGCGTCCGAAAGGATTGGCGCCGGGGAATA
>JBNKFC010000009.1:0-3171 GCA_050289105.1 Paracoccaceae bacterium
TGCTCCCGGCCAGACCGTGGTGATCGAGAAGGAACCGACGCGCGATCATTCCGAGCGGATGCTGCGCGGCTTCGGTGCCGAGCTTGCGGTCGAGGATACCTCCGAGGGTCGCGTCATCACCCTGACCGGCCAGCCGGAACTCAGGCCGCAGAGCGTCGCCGTGCCGCGCGATCCTTCGTCCGCGGCCTTCCCGGTCTGCGCCGCGCTGATCGTCGAAGGCTCCGACATCCTCGTGCCGGGGGTCAGCCAGAACCCGACGCGGAATGGGCTTTACACCACACTGGTCGAAATGGGCGCCGACATCGACTTCCAGAATCCGCGCGAGGAGGGCGGTGAACCCGTCGCCGATCTCCGCGTCCGGTTCTCGGCTTTGAAGGGCATCGAGGTGCCGGAGGCGCGGGCGGCGTCGATGATCGACGAATACCCAATCCTGTCGGTTGTCGCGGCCTTCGCCGAGGGAACGACCGTGATGCGCGGGGTCAAGGAACTGCGCGTCAAGGAAAGCGACCGGATCGACGCGATGGCGCGCGGGCTGGAAGCCTGCGGCGTCAAGGTCGAAGAGGAAGAGGATGTCCTCGTCGTGCACGGCATGGGGCCGGGCGGCGTGCTGGGCGGGACCACGGCGAAGACCCATATCGACCACCGCATCGCGATGTCGTTCCTTGTCCTCGGCCTCGCCTCGAAACAGCCGGTGAGTGTCGACGACGGCAGTCCGATCGCCACCTCGTTCCCGGTCTTCGAGGACCTGATGGCCGGGCTTGGAGCCGAGATCGCGCGGACGGAACCGTGAGCGACCGGGGATTTCGGGCGCTGGTTCTGGCGGCCGTCGCCTTCTTCGCCGCGATGGCCCTGGCGAGCCCCCGGTCCTGTGGCGGCGTCTGGCTCATCTGCAGTTTCGACGCACAGGCTCTGCCCTACGGTGCTGGCGAAGCCCGCGCCTATCTGGCGGCCATCGGACCGGCCGTCTGGCGCTACCTCTGGATCGTCCAGCCCCTCGATCTCATCTTTCCCGCGCTTTTGTGCCTCGCGCTACGTGAGAGTTTCCTGCGATGGGCGCCAGACCGGCTTGCCCGCCGGCTCGGCCGGCTGGCCGTCATCTATGCCGGTATCGACTATCTGGAAAATGCAGTCGTGCGAATGATGCTGGAACATGCCGACGGGGACTTTTCCGACCTGACGGCCCATGCTGCAAGTGCACTGACCACGCTCAAATGGCTGGTGCTCGGCGTGCTTTTCGTCGCACTTCTGCGAATAGGATGGCAGCGGCGTGCGGCAGGTTGAGGACGTGTTTGGCGGTTTGACCTGATGTCGGGCCTGAGCTATCGCCAGGAAAACGAGGACGGGCGATGATCTTCACGGTTGCGATAGACGGACCGGCGGCGGCGGGGAAGGGGACGATCGGCCGGGCCGTGGCGGAGCGGTTCGGCTTTGCCCATCTCGACACGGGCCTTCTCTACCGCGCTGTCGGTGCCAGGGGCGGCGATCCGGTGGCCGCGGCGCGGAGCCTGACGCCCGAGGATCTAGAGCGCGGCGACCTGCGTACGCTCGAAGCCGGTCAGGCCGCGAGCCGCGTCGCGGCGATCCCCGAGGTGCGTGCCGCGCTGGTCGATTTCCAGCGCCGGTTCGCCCGGCGCGAGGGTGGCGCCGTCGTCGACGGCCGTGACATCGGAACGGTGATCTGTCCCGAGGCGGAGGTGAAGCTCTTTGTGACCGCAAGCCCCGAGGTCCGCGCCCACCGGCGCTGGCTGGAAGTCGGCGGCGACGAAAGCCAGGTGCTGGCCGAGGTGGTCGAGCGCGACAAGAGGGATGCGGAACGGGCGGTGGCGCCGCTGAAACCGGCGTCGGATGCCGTGCGGATCGACACGTCTGACATGAGCATCGAGGCAGCGGTCGCGACGGCCTACGACATCGTCGCGGCGCGGCTCGGCTGACCTCGACGATGGGCGCGCCGGTCCCCATATCGGGATCATGTGGCGTATCCTCGGCACCTGTGTGATCTGCGTGGCGCTTGCCGGCCCCGGTGGGGCGGCGGAGCGTCCGCAGGGGCTCATGTGGAACCGCTCCGGTCTTCCGGCGAGGCTCCCGCTTCAGATCAAGACAGGGGCTGGTGCCGATTATCTGCTGCATCTGCGCGACACGAGAACCGGGCGCGACGTTCTGGCGGCCTATGTTCGCGGCGGTGAATTCTTCCGGGTTCTAGTCCCGCCCGGCAGCTACGAACTGCACTTCGCAGCCGGGACCGACTGGCAGGGGGAAGCGGCGCTCTTTGGTCCCGGGACACGGCGTTTCGTGCTCGACCCGCCTCTGACCTTTGCCGCTTCCGCGACGAAGAGGGAGGGTCATCTGGTCGATCTCCGCGATCTGGGAGACATGACGACACGAACCTTCGCGATCTGTCAGCGCTTCGTGCTCGACCCGGACAGCCTTAACCAGCCCTGGCCCCCGATCCGGCAGCCGGATACCGCGCTGCCGCCCGACGGGCCGCGCGAATACCCCGTGCCGCGCTACGATCTGGTGTCGCGCATCTGCGAGTGAGCGGAAAGGCGGCCGGCGATGACGCCGCCGGCGACAGAACGCTTGCCGCAGCGGCGATTCCCCCCTATAGGGACGCGGTCCGAAGGGTCCGGCCATGCCGTGGCCCCTTTGGTCGTATCCAACGAAAGACCGGCGGAGACAACCGCATGGCCGGAAACATGTAGATAAAGGAACTGAACACGCATGTGCGCTAAAGCGACCATGGAGGAATTCGAAGCCCTCCTCAAAGAAAGCTTCGAGATCGACACGCCCGAAGAGGGTTCTGTTGTCAAAGGCAAGGTCATCGCGATCGAAGCGGGCCAGGCCATCATCGATGTCGGCTACAAGATGGAAGGCCGCATCGATCTCAAGGAATTTGCAAACCCCGGTGAATCCGCCGAGATCGCCGTCGGCGATGAGGTCGAGGTCTATCTCGACCGCGTCGAGAACGTCCGGGGCGAAGCCGTCATCAGCCGCGAGAAAGCCCGCCGCGAAGAGGCGTGGGACCGGCTGGAGAAGGCCTATGCCGCCGAGGAGCGCGTCGATGGCGCCATCTTCGGCCGCGTCAAGGGTGGCTTCACCGTCGATCTGGGCGGCGCCGTGGCGTTCCTGCCCGGCTCGCAGGTTGACGTTCGTCCGGTGCGCGATGCCGGCCCG
>JBNKFC010000010.1:0-4030 GCA_050289105.1 Paracoccaceae bacterium
AGAAAGCGCATCTTCCGCTCGGCGAGATCGCTCATGCGAGCCGCGCCTCAAGCTCGGCAAGCGCGTCGTGCGCCGTCAGGTCCGCCCGCATCGGCGTGACCGAAATCCAGCCCTCGAGATTGGCCGCGACATCGGTGCCGGGTGCCGTGGGAAGGTGCTGAGGCCCGCCGGTGATCCAGAGAAACTTCTTGCCGGAGGGCGAGATGTGCGGCTCCACCCCGAAGAAGGTGTCGGTGCGGTAGCCTTGCGCCGCGACCTTCATGCCCTTGACGTCCCGGCCCGCGATCGGCGGGAAATTGACGTTGTAGAAGAGCCGGTAATCGCCCTTGTCCCAGACTGCCTTGTCGAGAAGCGCGCGGACGACCGCGACGCCGTGATCGCGGGCCGCCTCGAAGGGCGTTTCGAGGTCTTCGGTCAGCGGCCCCATGAACTGGCTGAGGGCAATCGCCGGCAGGCCCTGAAGGGCCGCTTCCATGGCGCCGCCCACCGTGCCGGAATAGAGAACGTTCTCGGCGGCGTTGTTGCCGCGGTTGACGCCCGACAGGATGAGATCGGGGCGCTCGCCCTGAAGCACGTCGTAAAGACCGGCCAGAACGCAGTCAGCGGGGCTGCCTTCGGCGGCGTAGCGGCGGGCCCCGAGTTTCAGGATCATCATCGGGTGGGTATAGCTGATGCAATGGGCGACGCCGGATTGCTCGAAGGCCGGGGCGACGGTCCAGACCTCGCCAGTTGGTCCGGCGATCTCCTCGGCGATGGCGGTCAGGACTTCAAGGCCCGGCGCATTGATACCGTCGTCATTGGTGATGAGAATGCGCATTCCGGGCCTCTTGTCTTCGCGTTTCCTGATTAGACGAGCGGGCTGGGGCCGTAAAGCGGCTATGGGTCCGAGGCCGGTCCGGCCGGGATCCAGAGCCCGGAGTCATCCCCGTCAGGACACGGTCTTCACAAGACGGACCGAAACGATCAGAGCAGCGAGAGGAGACGGCCAGCTTCGTCGTGGATATCGGCAAGAGCGGTCCGGTCCTCGCCGGGGAAGAAGCGGGCGCGGGTGGCGGTCGCTGACGGGCGCGGCGTCTCGATCCTGACGCGGGGGCCGATCTTGACGGTCTCGGCCTGCCAGCTCCGCGCGAGCGCGATCTGCGCCGCCTTGGTCGAGCCGTAGGCCCCGAAGAACTTCTCGCCCGCGCGGGGATCGTCCAGAAAGAGCGCCGTGCCGTCCCCGGCGCGCAGCAACGGTTCGAGGAGCGGTATCAGCGTCGCCGTGGCGCGGAGGTTGCAGGCGATGGACTTGTCGAGGTCCTTCGTGTCGAGATGCCCCGCCGGGGCGAGCGGGGCCGCATGGATCGCGGTGTGGACCCAAAGGCCGAGCCGCCCCCAACGTGCGGCGACCGACTGTGCCAGATGCTCCATCGCGCCGGCATCGGTCACGTCCATCGGTGCGAGCGTTGCCGAACCGCCCGCCGCCTTGATCCGGTCGTCGAGCTCTTCCAGCCCGCCGGTCGTGCGCGCGACGGCAAGGACGTGCCAGCCGGCGGCGGCAAGTGCCGAGGCGAGCGCAAAGCCAAGTCCGCGCGAGGCGCCCGTGACAAGGGCGAGGGAGGGTTCGGAAATCGGGTCTGTCATGGCGCCCCTTTGGCATTGGCAGAGGCCGGACGCAACAGATTTGATTGACAGCGCGCCGCGCTGCGGCGAGATTGCCCGGCAAATCTGACAGAGGAAGGATCGCCAGATGACTCTCTCCAAGGCCCTCGCGCCGTCCCAGTCGTTCCTGACCCGTGCGGTCATGGTTGTGGGCGGATCGCTCTTCATCGCCCTGGCCGCGCAGGTCTCGGTCGGCTTCCCGGTGCCGATGACGCTGCAGACGCTGGCGATCCTGATCGTCGGGCTCAGCTACGGCGCGCGGATGGGCGCACTGACGCTCGTCGCCTATCTTGCAGAAGGGGCGATGGGGCTTCCGGTCTTTGCCGGCGGTGCCTCGGCGCCCGCGCTGATGGGCCCGACGGCGGGGTTCCTCTACGGCTTCGTCCTCATGGCCTGGATCGCCGGCTTCGCGACGGATCGTGGCGCCAAGGGCTTTGTGACGATGGCTCTGGCCTCGCTCGTCGCCTCCGCGGTGCTCTATCTCCCGGGCCTCGCCTGGCCGGCTCTGGTGATGGGCAAAACGGTGCCCGAACTCGTCTCGGGCTGGATGCTTCCCTTCCTCGCCGGCGATGCGGTCAAGGCGGTGCTGGCGGCGCTCGTCGTCTCGGGCGGCTGGGCGATGCTGAAGAACCGCAAGGCCTGATTTCAGGCCTTACCGAAGTAAAGGCTCAAACGCCGCGCCCTTGGGGCGCGGCGTTTTCCTTTGGATCACTTCCCGCTACGGAGCCGGGCGAGGGCGGCCTCGCAAAGGCCGAGCGGTTCCCATTCGCAACCGGCACAAAGCCGCCGGAGACTGCCCGCCGGCACCGAGGCCCGGATCCGCGCCTTCGCCTCGCCCCAGGTCAGCCGGTCGCCCGGCTTGAGGTTCAGCGCAAAGGCATGTGCCGCGTCGAGCCGGTCGATCTTCGCCTGCGCCTCGCAGCCCGCGCCGACGCGCTTCGGACAGGGGGCGCAAATATCATCCGCTGCGTCCGTGACCTCGATCTCCGTCGCATCCCCGCCCGCCGCGCGCAGGCGGCCCATGACGATCGCCGTCATGTTGGCGGTGAAGGCGTCGGAATAGCCTTTACCTTCGAAGCCGAGCGAACAGAGGAAATGGTGGGGGCGGTAGCGGACCGGGGGGCTGGCGCTCACTCCGCCGCCTTCATCTCGAAGCCCTTGGCGATCTGGTCCGATGGCGCGACCGGGTATTCGCCCGAGAAGCAGGCGTCGCAATATTGCGGCTGCGTCGCATTGCGCCCGCCGGCTTCGCCCGCCGCACGGTAGAGCCCGTCGAGCGAGATGAACTTGAGGCTGTCGACGCCGATCCAGTCGCGCATCTCTTCCTCCGACATCGTCGCGGCGAGAAGTTTGTCGCGCTCCGGCGTGTCGACGCCGTAGAAGCAGGGCCAGGCCGTGGGCGGCGAGGCGATGCGGAAATGCACCTCGGCCGCACCCGCCTCAAGGATCATGTCCTTGATCTTGCGGCTCGTCGTGCCGCGCACAACGCTGTCGTCGACGAGGATCACTCGCTTGCCCTTGATCAGCGCCCGGTTGACGTTGAGCTTGAGGCGGACCCCCATGTTGCGGATCTGCTCGGTCGGCTCGATGAAGGTGCGGCCCATATACTGGTTGCGGATGATCCCCATAGCGTAGGGGATGCCGGATTGCTGGCTGAAGCCGATTGCCGCGGGCGTCCCGGAATCGGGCACCGGGCAGACGAGGTCCGCCTCGACCGGGCTTTCCTTGGCCAGTTCGACCCCGATCTGACGCCGGGTCTCATAAACGGATCGGCCGCCGAGGATCGAGTCCGGGCGCGAGAAATAGACATGTTCGAAGATGCAGAACCGTGCCTTGGCCTGCCCAAACGGGCGCGAGCTTTCGACCTTGCCCTTGGAGATGACGACCATCTCGCCCGGTTCGATCTCGCGCACGAACTCCGCGCCGATGATGTCGAGCCCGCAGGTCTCGGACGACAGCGCAAAACCGTCGTCGCCGATCTTGCCGAGGACGAGGGGCCGCACTCCAAGCGCGTCGCGCACCCCGATGAGCTTGGTGCGGGTCATGGCGATGACGGAGAATGCGCCTTCGACCGCCCGCAGCGCGTCCTTCATCCGTTCCGGTATGGATTTCTGGATCGACCGCGCCATCAGGTGGATGATGCATTCGCTGTCCGACGAGGACTGGAAGATCGCCCCGCGCTCGATCAGGTCGCGGCGGAGCGAGGCGGCGTTCGTCAGGTTGCCGTTGTGGGCGATGGCGACGCCGCCCATGGCAAGCTCGCCGAAGAAGGGCTGCACGTCACGGATCGCGGTGGAGCCCTTGGAGCCGGCAGTGGAATAGCGCACATGGCCGATGGCGAGGCTGCCGGGCAGCGTCTCCATCACGTCGGGCTTGGTGAAGTTGTCAC
>JBNKFC010000011.1:0-5898 GCA_050289105.1 Paracoccaceae bacterium
GGCATCGGCGCCGGCATTGTAGACACGCAGGTCGATCTTGACGCCGTCGAGGTCGGCGATGGCCAGGTCGGCGGCCTGCTTGAGATTGCGCGCCAGGACCTCGTCGCCGGAATTGCCCGATCCGCCGGGCAGGATCAGCGCGACGGGAACCGGCGCACCCGCGTCGAGCGTCGGGGCGCGGCCGGACGGCACGGGTTCGCAGGCGGAGATGGCGAAGGCGGCGGCAAGGAGGGCAGCGCAGGTCAGAGCCTTGCGGCGGGTACTCAAAACGGTGAACATGGCACGATCCTCAGGTCGGTGGCGCAAACGGGGGCACGCGGGCACGGAATGGCGGCGAGACTATGCGTTTCGGCGCGCGAAGTAAACGCAGGAGCAGGGGGGGCGGCAATGACCGGCCAAGAGAAGGCGCTGGCGGCAGGGTTGTATTTCGTGGCCACCCCGATCGGAGCGGCGCGCGATATCACCTTGCGCGCGCTCGACATTCTGGGATCTGCCGACGTGATCGCGGCGGAAGACACCCGGACGCTCCGGCATTTGATGGAGATCCATGGCATCGCGCTTCGCGATCGGCCGCTGATCGCCTATCACGACCACAACGGCGAGCGTGTACGGCCGAGGCTTCTGGCCGCGCTCGCCGAGGGGAAGTCGGTCGCCTATGCCTCCGAGGCCGGTACGCCCCTCGTCGCCGATCCGGGTTTCCAGCTCGGCCGGGCGGCGATCGCGGCGGGCTACACGGTCACCACGGCGCCCGGACCGTCGGCGGTGCTCGCGGCGCTCACCGTGTCGGGCCTGCCTTCGGACCGGTTTCTTTTCGCAGGCTTTCCGCCGTCGTCGTCCGGTCAGAGGCGGCAATGGCTTGCCGAACTCTCCGCTGTTCCTGCGACGCTGATCCTCTACGAATCGCCAAAACGCCTTCAGGGATTGTTAACTGACCTGGCACTAAGCTTCGGCGAGGATCGAAAGGCGGCGATCTGCCGGGAACTCACCAAACGCTTCGAGGAAGTCACGCGCGGAACATTGGCCGAACTGGCCACGGCCTATGCGGATCGCTCGGTCAAGGGTGAGATCGTTGTGGTGATCGACCGGCCGGGGGCGCGGGTAGCCGATCCGGCCGCCATCGAGGACGAGTTGAGAAAGGCGCTTGAATGCCATTCAACGAAGGACGCGGCGGGACTGGTGGCGGAGGCGCTCGGACTGCCAAGGCGGCAGGTCTATCAGATCGCGCTGAAACTGGCCGGAAGCGACTGACCGGGGCGGTGGCGCATCACGGTGGCCGGGTGGCCGAAGACCAGGTCGCCGCGCTCTACCAAAGGCGAGGGGGAAAAATCGCGGCCCGGCGCTGGCGCGGGACGGGCGGAGAGATCGACCTCATCGTCCGCGAAGCCGACCGCGTCGTCTTCATCGAGGTCAAGCGGGCGGACACGCTCGCACTGGCAGCGGAACGCCTGTCGGAGCGACAGATGGCGCGGATCTGTGCCGCCGCGTCGGAGTTCATCGGCGGGGAGCCGTTCGGGCAGGATACCGACATGCGGTTCGACCTGGCCCTCGTCGACGGCTCAGGTCGGATCGAGATCATCGAGAACGCCATCGGGTTTTGATCGCGGATTGCATCCCGGCGCTGCCTCGGTCATCAATCGGCTTCGGTTGAGCACAAAAGGGCGGACGCATGGCACTCAAGGTCGCACTCCAGATGGACCCGATCGAAGGCGTCAATATCGACGCCGATTCGACGTTCCGTATCGGGCTTGAAGCGCAGGCGCGTGGGCATTCGCTCTTCTACTACACGCCGGGCAGGCTCAGCTACCGCGAGGGCCGGGTGCTCGCGCGCGGCTGGCCGCTCGAACTCCGACGCGAGAAGGGCAATCATTTCACGCTCGGGGCCGAGACCGAGGTCGATCTGGCGGACTTCGACGTGGTGTGGCTGCGGCAGGACCCGCCCTTCGACATGGGCTATATCACCACGACCCATCTTCTCGACATGATCCATCCGAAGACGCTCGTGGTGAACGACCCGTTCTGGGTCCGCAACTACCCCGAGAAGCTCCTGGTTCTCAACTTCCCGCATCTGACGCCGCCGACCCTCATCGCCCGCGACCTTGCCACGATCCGGTCCTTCAAGGCAGAGCACGGCGACATCATTCTGAAGCCCCTCTACGGCAACGGCGGCGCGGGCGTCTTCCGCCTCGACCCGAACGACCGCAACCTAGCCTCGCTGCACGAACTGTTCATCGGCATCAACCGCGAGCCGCTCATCGCGCAAAAATATGTGCCCGCCGTCGTGAAGGGCGACAAGCGCGTGATCCTGGTGAACGGAGAGCCGGTCGGCGCAATCAACCGCATTCCGGCCGAGGGTGAGACACGGTCGAACATGCATGTCGGCGGCCGGCCGGAGAAGGTGGCGCTGACGGACCGTGACCGCGAGATCTGCGCCGCGATCGGTCCCACGTTGCGCGACAAGGGGCAGATCTTCGTCGGCATCGACGTGATCGGCGACTGGCTGACCGAGATCAACGTCACCTCGCCCACCGGCATTCAGGAGCTTGAACGCTTCGACGGCACGAATGCGGCCGAGAGGATCTGGCAGGCCATCGAGGCCAAGCGCGCCTAGCGCCCGGCTTGGACACTGAGCCGGTAGCTTACCGCCTCGGCGACATGCGGCTTGCGGACCTCGGCCGAACCGGCGAGATCGGCAATCGTCCGCGCGACCCGCAGCACGCGGTGATATCCCCGCGCCGACAGGCCGAAGCGTTCTGACACCTTGGAAAGGAGTTCGCGGCCCTCGCTGTCCGGGCTTGCCACCTCCTCCAGAAGCCGCCCTTCGGCATCGGCGTTTACCCGCACGTCCGGATGGTCCGCGTACCGGCCGGCCTGGACTTCGCGCGCCGTCGCGACCCGTTCGGCGACCGTCGCCGACGCATCGCCCGTGTCCGGCAGGTCAAGGTCGGTATAGGCCACGGGCGGCACCTCCACGCGCAGGTCGATCCGGTCCATCAGTGGTCCGGAGATCCGGCCCAGGTAATCCTCGCCACATTGCGGGACCCGGGCGCAGGACCGCGCCGGATCGGTGAGGTAGCCGCATTTGCAGGGATTGGCGGCGGCGACGAGCAGGAAGCGGCAGGGATACCGGATATGGGCATTGGCGCGGGCGACGACGACCTCGCCCGTTTCGATGGGCTGGCGCAGGGTTTCGAGCACCGCGCGTGGAAATTCGGGGAACTCGTCGAGAAAGAGGACGCCATTATGGGCAAGGCTGATCTCGCCCGGTTTCGCCCCGCGCCCGCCGCCGACGATGGCCGCCATCGAGGCGGTGTGGTGGGGTTCGCGGAATGGCCTGGTGCGGCTGATCCCGCCCTCGTCGAGAAGCCCCGAGAGAGAGTGGATCATCGAGGTTTCCAGCGCCTCGACGGCCGAGAGCGGCGGCAGGATGCCGGGCATCCGCGCCGCCAGCATCGACTTGCCGGAACCGGGCGTGCCGACCATCAGGAGGTGATGCCGCCCCGCCGCCGCGATCTCCAGCGCCCGTTTCGCCCGCTCCTGGCCCTTCACGTCGCGCAGGTCGCGCGCGGCGGGATCGCGCCGGACCTCGCCCGGTGTCGCTGGGGTGATCGGTGCTTGTCCGGTATAGTGGCGGAGTACGTCGGCGAGGGTCGCCGCCGCAATCACCGGGGTCGCACCGACCCAGGCCGCCTCCGGTCCGCAGGCCTTGGGGCAAAGGAGCATCCGTTCTTCCTCCGCCGCCGCCATCGCGGCCGGAAGCGCGCCGATCACCGGCACGAGGCGGCCGTCGAGCGAGAGTTCCCCGAGCGCCACGGTCGCCTCGACCTCCTCTCGCGGTACGATGTCGATGGCGGCAAGAAGGGCGAGTGCGATGGGCAGATCGAAATGCGACCCTTCCTTCGGCAGATCGGCGGGCGAGAGATTGATGGTGATCCGCTTCGACGGCAGCGCGATCGACATCGCCGTCAGCGCCGCGCGGACCCGGTCGCGCGCCTCGGAGACCGCCTTGTCGGGCAGTCCCACGACCGAAAAGGCCGGCATCCCCGCCGAGACGGCGCATTGCACTTCGACGATCCGCGCCTCCACCCCTTCGAAGGCCACCGTATAGGTGCGCGCCACCATGAGCCGTCCCCTTAATTTTGGTTAACGGCTAGCAGAGTCAGGGTTTAGGAATGGTTAACGCGCCACCATCGCCATGAAGGCCGGCCAGGCCGCGGGGTCGGCCAGCGTCTTGTCGCGGCAGAACGCGTTGCAGAAGCCCCAGACCTTGCCGTCCAATCGCAGGAAATCCGTCACCGGCTTGCCGGAATAGGGACAGGCGTCGTTTTCCGACGGGCCGTCGGCGAGCTCGGCCGCGAGCGGTGCAGGTCCCGGCCAGGGGCGTTCGGCAAAGGGCTTACGGTAGAAGGCCTGCTCGTAATGCTGCGCCCAGCCCATCGCGCGCCAGCGCCGGAACGCCGGATCGGCGAGATGGGCCGCGACATAGGCCGCGCTCGCGTCCGAGATTGGGAGGTTATAGGTGGCGATCCGGGCCGCGACCGGTGCGAAGAAGGCATCCGCCACCGAATAGGCGCCGAAGAGCCAGGGCGTGTCGGTGCCGAAGCGATCGTGCGCCTCGGCCCACAGCGCCTCGATCCGCGCGAGGTCGGCGAGAACTTCGGGCCGCGGCGCGCTGTCGTCATAGCTCTTTGCGAGGTTCATCGGGCAATCGCCGCGCAAGTTGGAAAAGCCCGCATGCATCTCGGCCGCGAGCCAACGTGCGAGGGCGCGCGCCTCGGGATCCCGCGGCCAGTGGCCGGCTTCGGGGTGGCGTTCGGCGAGTGTTTCGGCCATGGCCAGCGTCTCGCCGACGACCCAGCCTTCGGGTACCCGCATCGCCGGAACAAGCCGCGCTGGCGCGAACTCGGCCAGAAGGCGGTCGAAGTCGGGCGTGTAGAGAACTCCGGTGTGGCACTTCACCGGCAGCCCGAATTTCTCGAAAAGAAGCCAGCCGCGCAGAGACCAGCTGGAATAGGTGCGATCGCCGATGGCGAGGTGATAGGTCATGAGTGCCTCCGTTTTGCCGGCACGCTAGTGTCGACTGGGCCCTTGCGCACGTTCATATTCGTGTCCCGCATCATCACGGCTCGTGATGATCCCCGCGCCGCTTGTCATCGGGGCAGGGGGGGCCTAATCCTTGGCTTCGGAAACCGGAGAGGTCCTCATGCTGTCGGGCAAGCGCATCCTTCTCATCATCGGCGGCGGCATCGCGGCCTACAAGTCGCTCGACCTGATCCGGCGGCTGAAGGAGCGCGGGGCCTCGGTGACGCCGGTCCTTACGAAAGCCGGAGAGGAATTCGTGACGCCCTTGTCGGTCGCGGCGCTCGCGGGCGAGAAATGCTACCGCCACCTCTTCGATCTGACCGACGAGGCGGAGATGGGCCATATCGAGTTGTCCCGCGCCGCCGACCTTGTCGTGGTGGCGCCGGCGACCGCCGACCTCATGGCGAAGATGGCGGGGGGGCATGCGAACGACCTTGCTTCGACGCTTCTGATGGCAACCGACAAGCGGGTGCTGATCGCGCCGGCGATGAATGTGCGGATGTGGCTCCACCGGGCGACGCAACGCAATATCGCGATGCTTCGTGCCGACGACATCCGCTTTGTCGGCCCGAACGAGGGCGACATGGCCTGTGGCGAATACGGTCCGGGGCGAATGGCGGAGCCTTTGGAGATCGTTACCGCAGTCGAGGCGGCGATGGGCGACGGGCCGATGGCAGGCAAGCACGTGATCGTGACCTCGGGTCCGACGCATGAGCCGATCGATCCTGTGCGCTACATCGCCAACCGCTCCTCGGGGGCGCAGGGAACTGCCCTCGCGCGCGCCTTGCGCGATCTTGGCGCGCGAGTGACCTTCGTTAC
>JBNKFC010000012.1:0-5413 GCA_050289105.1 Paracoccaceae bacterium
CCCCCACTGTCGGTGGCGCGGGATGCCTTGAATGCCGAGCTCCGGGGCAAGCGCGTGGCGCTCGTCGGAAACGCCCGCTCGCTCAGCGAACGCTACGAGGGGGCCGAGATTGACACAGCCGATCTCGTCATCCGCATCAACCGTGCGCCGATGCCCGACCCGCGCTCGCACGGGACCCGCACCGACTGGCTGGCGCTCGCGACCTCTATCGGCGCGGACGACCTCGCCCGGCTCCAGCCAGCGCGCATTCTCTGGATGAGCCATAAGCGAAAGCGGTTGTCGTGGCGGGTGGCGACCTCACCCGGCTTCTACCTCCATCCGCTTGCCGACTGGGCAGGACTGCGCGGCCGGCTCGGCGCACCGCCAACGACCGGGCTGATGATGATCGACCTGCTTGCCGCCAGCGACGCGGCGGCGATCCGCCTCCACGGCTTCGACTTCTTTGCCTCGCTCTCGCTCACCGGTTCGCGTCGCGCCGATCAGGTGCCGCATGACTTCGCCGCCGAACGCAGCTTCGTCGAGGACCTGATGGCCCGCGACCCGCGTGTGATCCAGGCCGGGGCGTGACGGAGTTGTCTCAGCGTCAGTTTTTCTGAGGCGCAGCATGCGCGGGACTTTCCCTGTGCCGCGCAATCGGATAAGGGGCCCCGTCCTTATCTGAAGGAGACCCCGGAATGGGCTACAGAGTCGTTGTTGCCGGCGCCACGGGGAATGTGGGCCGCGAAATGCTGAACATCCTCGCCGAGCGGGAATTCCCCGTCGACGAGATCGCCGCACTTGCCAGCCGCAAGTCGCTCGGCACCGAAGTTTCCTTCGGCGACAAGACCCTGAAGACCAAGGACCTCGACACCTTCGACTTCACCGGCTGGGACATCGCGCTGTTCGCCGTGGGGTCCGAGGCGACGAAGGTCTACGCGCCGAAGGCCGCGAAGGCGGGCTGCGTCGTGATCGACAACTCCTCACTCTACCGCTACGACCCCGAGATCCCGCTGGTCGTGCCGGAAGTGAACGCCGAGGCGGTCGATCAGTACAAGAACAAGTACATCATCGCGAACCCCAACTGCTCGACCGCGCAGATGGTCGTGGCGCTGAAGCCGCTGCATGACCGCGCCAAGATCAAGCGCGTGGTGGTCTCGACCTACCAGTCCGTCTCCGGCGCCGGAAAGGCCGGCATCGACGAGCTTTGGGACCAGACCAAGGGCATGTACGTGCCGGGCCAGGAAGTCGCGCCGTCGAAGTTCACCAAGCAGATTGCCTTCAACGTCATTCCGCATATCGACGTCTTCATGGACAGCGGCGAGACCAAGGAAGAATGGAAGATGGTCGCCGAGACCAAGAAGATCCTCGACAAGGCGATCAAGGTCACCGCAACCTGCGTCCGCGTCCCTGTCTTCGTCGGCCATTCGGAAGCGGTGAACGTCGAGTTCGAGGAGTTCCTCGACGAGGACGAGGCCCGCGACATCCTGCGCGAGGCGCCGGGCGTGATGGTCGTCGATAAGCGCGAAAACGGCGGCTACATGACGCCGGTCGAATGTGTCGGTGACTACGCGACTTTCGTCAGCCGCATTCGGCAGGACGGGACCGTCGAAAACGGCCTTAACCTCTGGTGCGTCAGCGACAACCTGAGGAAGGGCGCCGCGCTCAACGCCGTCCAGATCGCCGAAGTCCTTGGCAACCGCTGCCTGAAAAAAGGGTGAGGCGCTCCCGGACGGGCTTCCGGCGGAAGCCCGTCAGCGCCGAACGCCCGTTTCGGAAGAAACGGGCCGGAACGGTCGGAGCAGGAAAGGCCCCAGCGGAGCCTTTCCCCGCCGAACGCCCGGAGCGCAAGCGTGGGGCCGGAAGAGGCGTGCCCGGACGGGCTTCCGGCGGAAGCCCGTCAACTTCTAACGCCCGCTTCGCAAGTCCCCGGCCGTGAGGGTCCGCCCCCACCCAGCCTCTCTTCGCGAAGTTCGCTCCCGATTCTTGCGGATTGACTTCGCCGGCATCCGCACGCAGCGTCTCGGCATGACCTTGCAGGACTGGTCCGTTGCGTTCGAGTGGATAGCCTTCGGGCTTTCGTCGGTTTTTTCAAGGCCCGGCCTGTGGGCAATCGGGCCGACCGTCGCGGTGCTGGCCATCGCGAAATGGTACTTAGGTTCGCGGTAGGCGACGATCGGCGGCGGCGCAGTTCACGGCCGGTCCGGCCCGTTCCGGACGTGTCAGCTCTGCCCGGCAGCCGCCAGCGCGGACTGAAGCTCAGAAAATTCCTCGCAGGTCCCGCAAAGGGCCGCCAACCGGTCGCGGTTCGCCTTGGCCTTCACGAAATCGCCGGTCTCAATAAAAAGTTCCCCCTGGTATTCCAGGGCGCCAAGATGCTTCGGATCGGCTTTGAGCGCGGCCTCGTAATACCGCGCCGCCTCGCCGTAGCGTTTCATCTTGCGGTTGGAATAGCCCATCAGGTTCAGCGCGTCGGCATTCCTCGGTTCAGCCTTCACAACCTTTGCGAGGATCTTCAATGCTTGGCCGTACTGCCCGGCATCGACGGCCGCCTTCGCCTCGCTGTAGCCGGGCTGACCGGCGGAGGACGTGTTGTCACTGCCGGCTGCGAGACTTGGCGCGTTGGGAAGCAGAAGGCCGAGCGAAACTATGGCGGCGGCGAGCCCGGTCATGCGTTTTGTCGGTGTCATCGGCGTGTCTCCTTGAGCCCATCGCGTGAAGATACCACGAATGCCCGAGGCTGACGGTAACGTTCCGGAGACCGGCCAAGGTTCAGGCCGCCCGTCCGGGCAGCGCTGCTGCCGCGCCGGGTAAGGGGCGCGCCGGAGGCAGATCGTGACGCAGGATCCCGGGAAACGGCGCGCGGTACTTGAGCACCAGGCCAGCCAGACTTAGCCCGAGCTGTTCGAGACGCATGATCGGATGGTCAAGTGGCCAGGAATGGATGGCCAGGCCGCCTTCGGGCGCGCGGCGCAGCACGTAACCAGCGGCCCTGAGCCGGCGCTGAAGATCAAGCCAGTCGCGGGCGAGATGGGTAGCATGAATGATCACCTCGTCCTCGGCCCTGAGCCGGGCCGGCGTGCGGTCAAGCGTGCCGCGTAAGGCGGCGCGCAGAAAATCGGACGGGCTGCATCCGGCATTTCGCGCGGCGTTGCCGAGGGCGATCAGCAACGCTTCTGACAGGTCGATGGTGACGGTGTGGGTTCTGTCCATCCCGTCAGCCTCAGGCGAATCAGGTTAACGCGGGGTTCAGATCGGCTGGAATCGCTTTGTCGCCGGGTCGAAGTATTCAAGCCCACCTTCGCCGATATCGTTCCAGAGACCGTGCAGGGTCATCTCGTCAGCCTCGATCGCGGTACGCACGAAGGGGAAGGTCAATAGGTTTTCAAGGCTGACGAGCACGGCCTCTTTTTCCAGCGCGCGCAACTGGTCTTCGGGCGCGAGGTCCTTCACCCGTTCGTAGCCGGGGCGCAGGATGTCCATCCACCGGCCGACGAAGCTCGACTTCTCCTCGAGCGCGGGCGCGTGGCCAGAGCACATGTCGTGACAGCCCTTGACCCCGCCGCACAGCGAGTGCCCGACGACGATCAAATGCGCGATCTTCAGGGTCGTGACGGCATATTCCACGGCTGCCGAGGTGCCGTGGTATTCGCCATCCGGGTTATAAGGCGGCACAAGATTGGCCACATTCCGGTGGATGAAGAACTCGCCCTGATCGGCGCCGAAGATCGAGGTGACGTGGACCCGGCTGTCGCAACACGAAATCACCATCGCGCGCGGTCTCTGGCCATCCTCGGCCAGGCGGCGGTACCAGGCGCGATTCTCGGTCCAGGTCGTGGCCTTCCAGCCGTGATAGCGTTGCACCAGATAGCTAGGCAGCGGTTTCGCGTGTTGCATCGGTCCTCGCCTCTCGGGAAATCCCCGTCCGCACATAGTCGGCATACGTGTCGAATTCGAGAGGTTTTTGCTGCCGGCATCAAGGTTTTCTTGAGACCCGGAGACCATTCTCGTCGCGTGCGTGGGGCACGAAGTTGGAGGGTGAAGGGTGGCGAAACTTGCGGTGTTGCACCACGATGAGGGAGTCCGGCTCGACCCGGACTGCCTTGTGGCGCTCTATTCCGAACTCGGCGAGGCCGGGGCAGAACAGGTCGTTTGCAAAGCGATGGAGGAGTTGGCAGCGCGGCTGACCGAGATGCAGCGCTTCGCCGACGAAGGCAGGATACCGGCGCTCGTGCGCAGCGCGAGGCTTCTGATCAAGGTCGCGGAGCAGATCGGCATGCTGAGCTTCGCGCGCGTCGCCGCCGATGTGCTTGCGGCCGCAGCTGCCGGCGACACCGCCGGGCAGGCCGCGACACTCGCCCGGCTCGTCCGGATCGGTGACCGCTCCCTGACCGCGGTCTGGGACTTGCGCGACATGACCGTCTGACGGGCCTTGCGGGCGACGTGTCTGCGGCTAGTCTGGCGGCACAATCAACGCGAGGTCCGTCATGCCGTTTTCCTTTGCCGATCCGTCGGAGACGACCCGGCCCCTGTACCTAGTCGAGGCCGAGAGGGCGGACGAATTCCTGGCCGGGCGCACAGAAGCCGAACGGTCCTGGCTCAAATCGGCGGGGTTCGCGGGTAAGCTCGGGCAGCTTTGTCTCTTGCCGGGCGCGGACGGGTCGCCGGTGGGTGCGGCTCTGGGCTTCGGTGGCGCCTTCGCGCGAAAGCGCGGGCGGTTCCACGTCGCACGGGCGGTCGCCGACCTGCCCAAAGGGGCTTGGCATCTCGACGGCGCATTGACACCCGCGGACGCGGACGAAGCCGCGCTGGGCTGGCTTCTCGCGACCTATCGCTTCACCCGCTACAAGTCGTCCGACGCGCCGAAGGCGCGGCTCAAGGCGCCCGATGGGGTCGACGCCGCCCGGCTTCTTGCGATCGCCGAGGGCGAGGCGCTGAGCCGCGATCTGATCAACACTCCGGCTGCCGATTTGGGGCCGGCAGAGCTGGAGGATGCCTTTGTCGCTCTCGCCGGAGAGTTCGGTGCGACGACCCGGGTCATCCGGGGCGATGAGCTTCTGGCCGGCGGTTTCCCGATGATCCATGCGGTGGGACGGGCATCGGCGCGCGAACCGAGGCTGCTCGACCTGCGCTGGGGTTCGTCGGGACCGGCGCTTACGCTCGTGGGCAAGGGTGTCTGCTTCGACACCGGCGGGCTCGATCTCAAGCCGGCGGCTGGCATGGGGCTCATGAAGAAGGACATGGGCGGCGCGGCGACGGTGATGGGGCTGGCGCGGATGATCATGGCACTCGGGCTGAAGCTCAGGCTTCGCGTGCTCGTGCCGGCAGTCGAGAATGCCGTGGCCGGCAACGCGATGCGGCCCCAGGACATCCTGACCAGCCGCAAGGGGCTGACCGTCGAGATCAACAACACCGATGCCGAGGGGCGCCTTGTGCT
>JBNKFC010000013.1:0-9720 GCA_050289105.1 Paracoccaceae bacterium
GGGGTGTTCGACATCCCACACGGCGAGGTCCGCGCGCAGGCCGGGCGCGATCATGCCCCGGTCGGTCAGGCCGAGTGCGCGGGCGGCGTTGCGGGTGGTGCCGGCCAGCGCCTCTTCCGGCGTCATGCGGAAGAGCGTGCAGGCCATGTTCATCGCCAGAAGCAGCGATGTCAGCGGCGACGAGCCGGGATTCATGTCGGTCGCGACCGCCATCGGAACGCCCTCAGCACGCAGGAGCCCGACAGGCGGCACCCGGGTTTCGCGCAGGGTGTAGAACGCACCGGGAAGGAGGACCGCGACGGTGCCGCTCTTTGCCATCGCCGTGACGCCGGCCTCGTCGAGATATTCCAGGTGATCGGCCGAAAGCGCGCCGTAGCTCGCGGCAAGGGCCGCGCCGCCGAGATTCGACAGCTGTTCGGCATGCAGTTTGACCGGCAGGCCAAGCGCTTTCGCCGCGTCAAACACGCGTGCCATCTGGGCAGGTGAGAAGGCGATGCCTTCGCAAAAGCCGTCGACGGCATCGACGAGGCCTTCGCCATGGGCGGCCTTCAGGGCCGGAATGCAGACCTCGTCGAGATAGGCGTCGGGGCGGCCTGCATAGTCGGCCGGCACTGCATGGGCGCCCAGAAAGCTGGTATGGATCTCGATCTGGCGCAGGGCGGCCAGGCGGCGGGCCGCCCGAAGCATGCAAAGTTCCGTTTCGATATCAAGGCCATAACCGGATTTCACTTCGATGGTCGAGACACCCTCAGCGATCAGCGCATCGAGCCTCGGCAGGGCCGCCGCAATCAGATCGTCTTCGCTCGCGGCACGGGTGGCGTGGACGGTGGAAACGATGCCGCCGCCAGCGCGGGCGATGTCTTCATAGCTTGCCCCCATCAGCCGCATCTCGAATTCGCCGGCACGATTGCCGCCATGGACGAGATGGGTGTGACAGTCGATGAGCGCGGGCGTCACCAGACGTCCGCCCATGTCGTGGCGCGGGAACGCTGCGGTTGCGGCGGGGATCTCGGCTTCTTTTCCGGCCCAGAGGATGCCATCAGGAGTGATCGCGATGGCCGCGTCCTCGATCAGGCCATAAGGGTCCGTGCCGGTCATCGTGGCGGCGCGGCAGTTGACGAGAAGGGCATTCGGCTGGCGCATCGGAGGCTTCCGGTAATAACGGTTGCGGACTCGGTTTGTATGCCAGTATAGATGATATGTCTAGACATAATGGAGCGACAGATGATCTTCGCGAAGCGGGCAATGCTGCCCTCGGGCTGGGCGCGCGACGTGCGGGTCTCGGTCGTGTCGGGTCGGATCGACGGCGTTGCCACGAACACCGTCGCCGCGCCCGACGATGTGCGGGTCGATACGCTGCTGCCGGCGCTTGCCAACCTGCATTCGCATACGTTCCAGCGCGCGATGGCGGGCCGGACCGAGTTTCGCGCCGGCGGGCAGGACAGTTTCTGGACCTGGCGGGCGCTCATGTACCGCTTCCTCGATCACCTGACCCCGGAGGATATCGAGGCGATCGCCGCGATGGCGTTCGTCGAGATGCAGGAGGCGGGCTTCGCCTCGGTGGGCGAGTTCCATTATCTGCACCATCGTCCCGGCGGTGGGCTCTACGATGACCCGGCCGAACTTTCGGCGCGCATCTTCGCGGCCGCCTCAACGACCGGGATCGGGGTGACGCATCTGCCGGTGCTTTACTGCTACGGCGGGGCTGGGCGGCAGGCACTTGCGGGCGGGCAGTTGCGGTTCGGCACCGACATGGACGGGTTTTCGACGCTCCTTTCGGCGGTGCGGCGGGCGGCGGCAGCGTTACCTGAAGACACGCGCATCGGGGTGGCCCCGCATTCACTTCGCGCCGTGTCCCCGGACGAGATCGCCCAAGTGCCCGCGCTGGCGCAGGGCGGCCCCGTTCATATCCACATCGCCGAACAGCCGAAGGAGGTCGAGGAGATCTCTGCCTGGCTCGGGGCGCGTCCGGTCGAGTGGCTTCTGGCCAATGCGCCGGTGGGTGCGGAGTGGTGTGCGGTCCATGCGACCCACATGCAGCCTGACGAGGCGTCGGCCCTCGCGCGGTCCGGCGCGGTGGCCGGGCTCTGCCCGATCACCGAAGCGAACCTTGGCGACGGGCCATTCGCGGGGCCGGGCTGGATCGCGGCGGGGGGCGCTTTCGGCGTTGGATCGGATTCAAACGTGCGGATCTCGGCGGTCGGGGAGTTGCGCATGCTGGAATACTCGCAGCGCCTCCGCGATCTGAGGCGTAACGTGATGGTGGAGGGCGACGGCTCGGTCGGCGCGTTCCTGTATCGCGAGGCGGCGGCGGGTGGTGCGCAGGCGCTGGGGCGCGCTGCGGGCGGGATCGCCGCCGGGCTCTGGGCCGATCTGGTCGCGGTGGACGGAGAGCATCCGGCGCTGTGTGCGCTCAACGGGGATCAGGTTCTCGACGGTCTTTGCTTTGCGGCTCCCGATGCGGTCGTGACAGACCTCTGGTCGGCGGGGCGGCACTCCGTCCGGGGCGGGCGCCATGTCGCGCGCGATGCGGTCGCGGCCGCCTATCGGCGCGCGGTGGCGGGGCTGGTCGCGCGGATCTGAGCCGGGAGGTCAGATTTGTTGCAGAGTGACAAGGATTGCCGGGGCTGCCGCCCCCGGTTTCAGCGTTCCGTGTTCGAAAAGAACAGCGGCGCCGTCCGGAACCGGGGTGCCGTCCAGCGTGGTTCCGGCGCCGAACGCCGGGGCGGCGTAGTTTTGTCCCGCGGCCGCGGGGCAGGTGCGCGCCTCGTCGCCCGTGAAGACTTGGACGGCGGCAGAGATCCGCTGCGGGTCGTAGATGACGTTGAAATCCCGGACGTCTCCACCGACGCGGCGGCAGGTGACGGCGAGGTCGCCGGAAAAGCCAAGCGGTGTGAAGGGCAGGGCATCGAGGCGGCCGTCAGGCGTATGAAGGTGAAGCCCGGCGCCCTCGATCACCGTCAGGATGCGCGAAAGGCCGGGAAAGGCCGAGAACGGGCCGTCCGAGGCGACCTCGGCGATGGACAGTCTCCAGCGGATCTGGCCCTCGCGGTCTTCGCGCGCGATCTCATGTGTGACGCCGCCACCGTTCTTCCACGGCTGGGTCTGGAAGGAAGAGGCGGGGATCAGGCGCATGGCTGGGTCTTTTCCTCAATCATAATATCGATATGATCGGACAAATAGCAGAAAGACGGGACCTGTCCATGGCGGATGCGGAGGGCGTGGAAAAGACCAGCTACCGCGATGTGAAGGCGGAGATTCTGCGCCGGATCACCGACGGCGACTGGGCGCCGGGCACGCTTCTGCCCGGCGAGGTGGAGCTGGCCGAGACCTTCGGCGTCGCCCGCGCCACGGTGAACCGGGCGATGCGGGAGCT
This sequence comes from Paracoccaceae bacterium, assembly GCA_050289105.1. GTDB lineage: Bacteria > Pseudomonadota > Alphaproteobacteria > Rhodobacterales > Rhodobacteraceae > Albidovulum. The sequence continues at coordinate 3,377 of JBNKFC010000013.1, forward strand.
GACGGAGGAAGGGTTGCTGGAGCGCCGCCGCAAAGCGGGGACGCGGGTGCGGCCGTCGCCGCTCCGTTCGGCGCGGTTCGAGATCCCGCTGGTGCGCGAGGAGGTCGAGGCGACCGGCGCCGCCTATCGATATGCGCTTCTGGAGCGCGACGTGGGACGGGCGCCGGACTGGCTGCGCGCGCGGCTGGGACTGTTGCCGGGCGCGAAGGTTCTGCACCTTGCCTGCCTGCATTCGGCCGACGGGGCGCCCTACCAGTTCGAGGATCGTTGGATCAACCTCGCGGCGTTACCGGAGGCCGAGGCGGCGGATTTCAGGGCTCTCGGCCCGAATGAATGGCTGGTGAAGGCGGTGCCGTTTTCCGAGGTGGAGATCAGTTTCCTTGCCACATCGGCGGATGGGCGCGTCGGTGGATACCTCTCGATGGGGCCGGGCGAGCCGGTCTTCACCGTGGAGCGCACGACATGGTGGGAGGGGCAGGCGATCACCCATGTCCGGCTCTATTTCGCGCGCGGGCACCGGATGACGACGCGCTATTGACGGCGCTTTTGACCTGCGAGACGGTGACGGCAAAGGGAGGCCCGGAATGACGGAACTGGTAACGGAAGAAATGGTCGAGGCCTATCAGCGCGACGGGGTCGTGCTGGTGAAGGGGCTCTGGGCGGACTGGGTCGAGGCGATCCGTGCCGGGATCGAGCGCAACATGACCGAACCGGGGCCTTATGCGGCCGAGAACCTGAAGCCCGGCGAGGGCGGCCGTTTCTTCGACGATTACTGTAACTGGCAGAGAATTCCGGAATTTCAGGAGGTTATCCAGAAGTCCCGCGTGGCCGAGGTCGCAGCTGCCCTCATGCGGTCGGACGATGTTCAGGTCTTTCACGACCATGTTCTGGTGAAGGAACCGGGGACGACGAAAGCCACGCCCTGGCATCAGGACGGACCCTACTACTTCGTTGAAGGGCGGCAGACCGTCAGCTTCTGGTCACCGGTCGATCCCGTGACCGAGGCGACGCTGCGCTGCGTTGCCGGGTCGCACCTTTGGGAGAAGGAGGTGCTGCCCACCCGCTGGCTGAGCGAGGAGAACTTCTACCCGAATCCGGAGCGCTATATGCCCGTGCCCGATCCCGATGCCGAAGGTATGCGGGTTCTCGAATGGGCGATGGAGCCGGGCGACGCGGTGGCCTTCGACTTTCGCACTCTTCACGGCGCGCGCGGCAATACTGCGACGGCGCGCCGCCGGGCGTTCTCGCTGCGCCTCGTCGGGGACGACGCGCGCTATGTCGAGCGGCCGGGACGGACCTCACCGCCGTTTCCCGGGCATGACATGCAACCCGGCGAGCGGCTGAGGGAGGACTGGTTTCCGTATATTCGGCGGAGCGCATGATTGCCTGACCGGCCGCCTTTGGCGTGACTAAGGCCGGTCGGCGGACATGGCGATCCGTTTCGGATTGGGCCGGTCCAGTGTGCCCTCCGGCGACAACTGGCTGAAATGATGCTAGAAGAGAGCTTGTGCCGCGCATCTGCGGCTGCTGCTCAAACTGGGGGAACGTGAGATGGGAATTCGGAAAACTGAAGGTCGTGGACGACTCTATGGGTCAATCCTCGATACGGTCGGGAACACGCCGGTGGTTTGCATCAACCGTATCGCCCCGAAGCATGTGAACGTCTACGTGAAATTCGAGGCCTTCAATCCCGCCGGGTCGGTGAAGGACCGGCTGGCGCTCAACATCGTCGAAGCCGCCGAGCGTGACGGGCGGCTGAAGCCCGGGCAGACGATCGTCGAGGCGACCTCGGGCAATACAGGCATCGGTCTCGCGATGGTTTGCGCGGCCAAGGGCTATCCGCTCGTCGTGACGATGGCTGACAGCTTCTCGGTCGAACGGCGGCGGCTGATGCGCTTTCTCGGCGCGAAGGTCGTGCTCACACCGCGCGCGCTCAAGGGCTTTGGGATGTACAGCAAGGCAAAGGAACTCGCCGAAGCGAATGGCTGGTTCCTGGCGAGCCAGTTCGAGACGCCGGACAACGCCGACATTCACGAGAGCACGACCGCGGCCGAGATCCTTGCCGACTTCAAGGGAGAGCGGCTGGATTACTGGGTGACGGGCTATGGCACGGGCGGAACGGTCTCCGGCGTCGGTCGTGTGCTGAGGAAAAGTCGGCCGGATACCAAGATCATCCTGACCGAGCCGGCAAATTCAGCGATCGTGTCGTCGGGTTACGTCAACAGCAGGAACGAACAACATCAGCCAACCGAAAGCCACCCGTCCTTCGAGCCACACCCGATCCAGGGCTGGACGCCGGATTTCATTCCGTATGTCCTGCAAGAGGCGCTGGACGGATCGTATTACGATGAGCTGATCCCGGTGGCCGGTGCCGATGGCATTGCCTGGTCGAGACGCCTGGCGGCGGAAGAGGGCATCTTCACCGGCATCTCCGGCGGTTCGACCTTCGCCGTTGCGATGAAGGTCGCAGAATCTGCGCCCGACGGCTCGACAATACTCGTCATGCTTCCCGATACCGGCGAGCGTTATCTTTCGACGCCGCTGTTCGAAGGCATTGCCGAAGACATGACCGACGAGGAGCGCAGAATCTCTCTTTCGACCCCGACCGCTCAGATGGCGGCCGAATAGGGAGCGAGCGGCCAAACCGGAAAACCCGGCTTGCGAAGGGCAAGGACGCGCGGCAATACCGCGCGTTTGCGTTCGCGTTCGCGTTGACCTGAACCGCCGTAAAGTCACCAAAAGGGTCGGGGGGGGGTCAGAAGCGGTCCCGGTAGAGGGAGAGCATGCTCTGCACGTCGAAGTCGCTTGAGAATGCGTCAGGATGGCGGTCGAGCATTTCGAGCATGAATTCGCGACGGTCCCGGTCCGCGTCCTCGTCGGCTTCGGTTGTTGACGGGCCGAGCGGGGGGAAGATCCAGCGCAGGAGGCCGGAAAGGCTCGGCCATCCGGGGAGGCGGAACAGGGGCGAAGAGATCGACATCATCGTCAAGTCCTCCATGACGCTTTCGATGTTCCAATCCTACGAGGCCCGCCAAATCGCTGGTATCGGTGCAGACGTTGTGTTGTTCTACATTTATGAAGAACGCTTTTCGCGACTGGTCCAATGTCCGCTACTTCCTCGCGGTTTTCCGCGAAGGTTCGACGCTGGCCGCGTCGCGGAAGCTCGGGGCGGCGCAGCCCACAGTCGCGCGGCGCATCGACGCGCTTGAGCGTGAGTTGGGCGCGGTTCTGTTCGAGCGGGAGACGCGGGGCTTTCGCCCGACGGCGTTGGCGCGCTCGCTCCTGCCGCTGGCCGAGTCAATAGAGGAGGCGGCCCAGGCGTTCGCCGGGAAGGCCGAGGATCTGACACATGCCCGACCGATCCGCATCACGGCTCCTGGCGACAATTTCTCGCCCCGGATGCAGCGGGTCATCTACGAGTTCACCGTGTCGAACCCGAATGTCGGATTTCAGTTCATCAAGACCACGAAGGTTCTGGACCTTGCCACCGGCGAGGCCGATGTGGCGCTCAGGCTGACGGATAGGTTGCCCGATTCCGACCTCATCTGCCGCAAGATCAGCACCGCCCGGTACGCGCTTTACGGGTCGCGTGCCTATGCTGCCGAAAAGAGACTGCCCGCAAGCGTGGGTGACTTGCGAGGGCATCGCTTCGTAGTCTTCCGGCCGGACTCCACGCCGCGCGCGAGTGAAGCCTGGCTATTGCGGCATGTGACGAAGGATCAGATCGTCGCGGCTTTTTCCGAGTTCGATCTGTTGCGCTCGGCGGTCAGCAATGGGCAGGGATTGGGTGTCCTTAATGTCAGGCAGTCGGACGAGGACGATAACCTTGTCCGCTGCTTCGATCCGATCGAGGAACTCAAGCAGGAACACCTGCTTCTCGTTTCGCCGGAGGCTTACAGGAGACCGGAGGTGAAGAAGTTCGTGGCTTTTTTTGCCCCACGCTACGCTGCGATCTTCAGGTAACTCGCGGCGGCTAACCTTCGCCGCGCGTCACGCCGCGATACCAGGCGGCGATCTTCGCGCGTTCCTCGGGCTCGATGAACGAGGCGTTCGCGGGCGGCATGGCGTGGCTGACCCCGGCCTGCAGGTAGATCTCGCGAGCGTAGGCGGCGATGTGTTCCGGGGTTTCGAGGATCACGCCCTTCGGGGCCCAGTGAATGCCGTCGTAGGAGGGCTCGGAGGCGTGGCACATCGAGCAGCGACCGAGGACGATGCTTTCGACCTCGGCGAAATCCTCGGCGTCGGCGAAGCGTTGAGCGGCCGGGGTAAGCTGTGCCTCCGCCTCCGCCTCGGTCCGGGTCGTCGGGGCGGTCGAAAGCCAGGCGATGATCAGGAACAGCAGAACGGTCGCGATCCAGGTCCAGGTCGGCTTGCCCTTCCGCGCGTGGCGTGTGTTGAACCAGTGCCGGATCGTCACCCCCATCAGGAACACCAGGCTGGCGATGATCCAGTTGTTTTCCGTCGCGAAAGCGAGGGGGTAGTGGTTCGACAGCATCATGAAGATGACCGGCAGGGTCAGGTAATTGTTGTGGGTCGAGCGCAGCTTGGCGATCTTGCCGTATTTCGGATCGGGTGTCCGGCCGGCGACGAGGTCGGCCACCACCACTTTCTGGTTCGGAATGATCACCATGAACACGTTGGCCGACATGATCGTCGCTGTGACCGCGCCGAGATGGAGCAACGCCGCCCGGCCGGAGAAGACATGCGTGTAGAAGAACGCGAGCGCCACGAGGATCCCGTAGAGGATGATCATCAGCGTGGTCGGGCTTTCGCCGAGCGGGGATTTGCAGAGCGTATCGTAGAGCAGCCAGCCGACGGCGAGCGAGGCGAGCGAGATCGCGATCGCCTGCCAAACCGCGATGTCGAGCACGTTCGGATCGACGAGGAAGAGGTCGGCGCCGAGGTAATAGACAAGGAACAGCATCGCGAAGCCGGACAGCCAGGTCGCATAGCTTTCCCATTTGAACCAGATGAGGTCGTCGGGCATCGACTCGGGCGCGACGAGGTATTTCTGGATGTGGTAGAAGCCGCCGCCATGGACTTGCCATTCCTCGCCATCCGCGCCGGAGGCGAGGTTGCGGTCGCGGTGCAGCCCGAGATCGAGCGCGATGAAGTAGAACGAAGACCCGATCCAAGCGATCGCGGTGATCACGTGCAGCCAGCGGACCGCGAATTCGAGCCAGTCGGCCAGGACGATGAAGTCATACATGCCGCGCTCCTTGCAGGCTTCGATTGCGCAACAGGCTATACCGAACCGCATCTTCCTGATAATTCTTCTAATGCATGAGAACTTTCAATCATTGCCGAAGAATGGCGGGCGGGGAGCGGCGATGGCATATGTGAACAATCTCAAGATGTTCGTCCGGGTGTTCGAGCTTGGCTCGATGTCCGCGGCGGCGCGGGATCAGCGCACCTCGCCCGCAGTCGCTTCGGCCAGGATTGCGGAGATGGAGAAGCATCTCGGCGTGCGTCTTTTCAATCGCACAACGCGGCGGCTGCAACCGACGGAGAATGGGCGCCTCTTCTACGAGGGGGCGCGGAAGGTGCTGGAGGCGATCGACGACGCCGAGGCGGCGGTCATGGCCTCATCCCAGAACCTGCGGGGCACGGTCTTCGTGGCCGCGCCCCTTGGCGTCGGGCGGCGGTTCATCGCGCCGCATGTGCCGGACTTCAAGGACTCATATCCGCAGATCGACGTGCGGCTCCGGCTGTCGGACCGCAAGATCGACGTGATCGGCGAAGGGCTCGACATGGCGTTTCACCTGGGCACGCTGGAGGATTCCACCCTGAAGATGCGGCTTGTCGCGGAATGCCCGCGCGTCCTATGCGCCGCGCCCTCCTATATCGAGAAGCGCGGCGATCCCGGAACCGGTGAGACGCTGGTCAAGGGCAAGCACGACTGTCTCAACCTGCGCTTCCCCGGCGCGACCGAGTTCCAATGGACGCTCGTGACGCCGGAGGGACCGAAGCGGTTCGAAGTCGCTGGGCCGTTCGAGACCGACGACGGCGACGTTCTTACCGGCTGGGCACTCGATGGCCGCGGGATCGTGATGAAGCCGATCTTCGAGGTCGCGGATTACCTGCGCGACGGGAGGCTGGTTCCCGTGGTGCGTGAGAACCCGCCGGTTACAGTGCAATTGTCCTGCCTGACCCAGCACCGGCGGCTGAGAGATCCGAAGATCCGCGTGTTCACGGATTTCATCGTGGCGAAGTGCCGGGCGGATCTGGCGCGGGCGACCGAGGGGCTGGCCCTACCGTGACGCCGTTCGCCGTGACCGGCAAAGCGTGGCTTTGCGCAGGGGCGATCAGAGACATGCAAAGGGCCTGACGCGTCCCATCGCGGC
>JBNKFC010000014.1:0-1629 GCA_050289105.1 Paracoccaceae bacterium
GAGGCGCTGGCCATCGCACAATCGCGAAGCTGGACCGACGCGCGCGCGGGGTTCGTGTGGCTGGCGCTTGGACGCCTGTCGCTGGGTCATGACGCGGAAGAGGCGCGCGATGCCTTCCTTCAGGCTTCGGCCATCTATCACAACAATCCGGGCCTCGCCCTTCAGGCCGCCCATGCCGATATGCAACTGGCCGCTTTCGCCCTGTCGAACGGACAGCCCGACGTCGCGATTGGCCTTGTCGACCGGTCGACGCGGGTCGTGGCCGCAGCCGAAAACGCGGCCCTCCTCGCCAACCTTTTGATGGTCAAGGCTGAGGCGCTCGACCTCCTTGGCCGTCACACCGAGGCGCGGATCGTGCGGCTCGACAGTCTCGGCTGGGCACGCTATGGCTTCGCCTCCGATGCCGAGGTGGAGGAGCGTCTGCTGAACGTCGCCTCCCTGTCCCCGGCGCAGCCAAGGAGGCGTCAATGATCTTCTTTCCTGCCATCGTCATAGGCGCGGCGATTGGCTGGTACCGGGCCACGAAACGCGGCGGCAACCGGCTGGACAAACTGCAATATGCCGGCAGCCACGCGATCCTTTTCGCGATCCTCGGCCTTTTCGCCACGATCATCTACCACCGCATGACCTGAGCCGATGTTCCTGCGCTTCTTTGAGACCCTGAGGAAGACCGGAGTCCCGGTCACCTTGCGCGAATATCTCGGCTTTCTCGAAGGCATGGCGGCGGGGCTCGTCACCTACGACATCGAGGGATTCTACTACCTCGCGCGCACCGCCATGGTGAAGGATGAACGCCATCTTGACCGGTTCGACCGCGCCTTTTCCGAGGCGTTCAAGGGGCTGGAGGCGATCACCGCCGACCAGGTGCTGGAGGCGATCGATCTGCCCACCGAATGGCTCGAACGACTGGCAGAGAAGACGCTGAGCGAGGAGGAGAAGGCGCAGATCGAGGCGCTCGGAGGGTTTGAAAAGCTGATGGAGACGCTGAAGAAGCGTCTGGAAGAACAGAAGGGCCGGCATCAGGGCGGATCAAAATGGATCGGCACGGCGGGCACCTCACCCTTCGGGGCCTATGGCTACAATCCCGAAGGCGTCCGGATCGGCCAGAAGGAAAGCCGCCATCAGCGGGCGGTCAAGGTCTGGGACCGGCGGGATTTCAGGAATCTCGACGACAGCGTCGAACTGGGCACCCGCAACATCAAGGTGGCATTGAAGCGCCTGCGCCGCTGGGCGCGGGAAGGCGCGGCGGAGGAACTGGATCTGCCGGAAACCATACGCGCCACGGCCGAACACGGCTATCTTGACGTCAAGACCCGGCCCGAGCGGCACAATGCCGTCAAGGTCCTGCTGTTTCTCGATGTGGGCGGCTCCATGGACCCGTTCATAAAGGTGGTCGAGGAACTCTTCAGCGCCGCGCGGGCCGAATTCAAACATCTGGAATACTACTACTTCCACAATTGCCTCTACGAAGGTCTCTGGCGCGACAACCGCCGCCGCTGGGACGCGCAGACCCCGACCTGGGAGGTCCTCAGGACCTATGGCGGCGACTACAAGGCGATCTTTGTCGGCGACGCCTCCATGTCGCCCTATGAGATCGCCTATGCCGGTGGCGCCAACGAACACTGGAAT
>JBNKFC010000015.1:0-2884 GCA_050289105.1 Paracoccaceae bacterium
CCGACTTGTGCACCCGGTCGAGCCGCGCAAGGCGCGCATAGGCCGCCCATTCGCGCAAGGCGACCAGTGCGGCCGCGAGGACGAACAGCCCAACCAAAGCCGCCGCCGTCCATCCCAGAACCGGGTTCGCCGCAAGAAGCCCTTCGACGAACCGCCAGGCCGCGACCGAGACGACGAAGCCGATCAACGCCGATGCCGAGGCCCAGAAGAACCGGCCAAGCCGGGACCGCGGTCGGGCGGCCAGAACCGCGACGGTCTGCATCGCCCGGCCCCGCGGCGCCGGCGCGAGGTCGGGCACCGGCGGCGCGCGATCCGGTCCTTCGGGCGCGGGCGCCTCCCTCTCGATCAGTACCGGGCCCTTCGGGTTCGCCATCACCACCTCACAACCTGTCGCCGATCAGGAACTCCACGGCCCGGTCGAGCCGGATATGCGGCGGACCTTCTCCGGGTTTCAGCTTCAGTCGGGCGGGGGCAAAGCTCATCACCTCGTAGTCGGCATCGAGCCACGCCTCTGCGCCCTTGCGCGCCGGGGCGAGAAGTTCGGCGGGATTCTCCGGCAGGTCGCCGGGGTAGAAGGTCGCCTCCCGCCCCGTCGCCAGAAGCCGTCCCCGCACACAGTCGAGGCTGCGGCCCTCATGGGCCACCGTTTCCTCGACCGTTGTCCGCAGCGAGGCGATCGACATCGCCGCCGTATGGGCGCCGGCGAAATCCGCCCGATCCTTCGCCTCGCGCATCAGCGCCGCCATGATCGCGGTGAGTTTCGTGTGCTGGGTGTGATGCAGATGGTCGGCCTTGGTCGCGGCGAACAGGATGCGCTCCACCCTCCGAAGCCCAAGAAGCCCGGCAATCCAGCCGACGCGGCCGGGGCGGAACGCCTCCAGAATGCCCGCCATCGCCACCCGCATATCCTCGACCGCCTTCGGCCCCGAGTGAATGGCGCCCAAGGCATCGACCAGCACGACCTGCCGGTCGATGCGAGAGAAGTGGTCGCGGAAGAAGGGTTTCACCACCTTCTCCTTATAGGCCTCAAAGCGCCGCTCCATCTCGCGCCAGAGCGATCCGCGCGGTGTCTTGTCGGGGCGCAGCAGCGGCGCGAAGGTCAGGACCGGCGACCCCGCCAGTTCACCCGGCAACAGGAAGCGCCCGGGCGTGCAGTCCGAATAACCCGCTGCCCGCGCGGCCTGAAGGTAGTGCGCGAAGGCCTCAGCCAGGGCCTTGGCGCGGGGCTCGTCATGCGCCTCGGCAGCATCCGTCGCCCGCGCCTCGGCAAGGAACCCCACCGCCTCGGCCCGATCGGCGATCCGGACCAGGACCTCATCCGCCCAATCGCCATAGCTTCGGTCCATCAGCGCGAGATCCAAGAGCCACTCGCCGGGATAGTCGACGATGTCGAGATGCAGCGTGCGCGGCCCCCGGAAACCGCCGAAGATACCTGCCTCCTTCAGCCGAAAGGACAGGCGCAGTTCGCTGACCGCACGGGTGCTTTCGGGCCAGTGCGGCTCAGGTCCCGTCAGCGCCGCCAGATGCGCCTCGTAGTCGAAACGCGGCACGGTGTCGTCGGGCTGCGGCTGCAGGAAGGCCGACAGGATCCGGCCCTCGGCCGCCGCCCGCAGACCCGGCATCCGCGCCCGGTCCATCAGGTTCGCGACGAGCGAGGTGATGAACACCGTCTTGCCGGCACGGCTGAGACCGGTCACCCCAAGCCGGACCACCGGATCGGAGAAGGGCGCCGCGACCCCTTCGATCGCGCGGCCTAGCGTGTCTGCGATATCGGAAATGACCAATTCTGCCCCTCGACTTTGACGTCAAGATAGGCGCGGGCAGGCACGATGGGTAGGGGCGATTGCCAAGCCCCGCCTCGCGGGGGTAAGGCAGGGCCATGCCCCGTTATGCACTCAAGATCGACTATCACGGCGGCCCGTTCGCGGGCTGGCAGCGCCAGGCAGGCCAGCCGTCGGTGCAGGAGGCGCTGGAAACCGCCTTGCGCCGGCTGGAGGCGGACGCGCCCGGCATCGCCGGCGCGGGACGCACCGATGCCGGCGTCCACGCGACCGGCCAGGTGGCGCATTGCGACCTCGCGAAAGACTGGGACCCCTTCCGGCTCTCAGAGGCGCTGAACTTCCACCTCAAGCCCGCCCCCGTCGCGATCCTTGCCGCCGCACGGGTGCCGGACGACTTCCACGCCCGCTTCTCGGCCACCGAGCGGCGCTATCTTTTCCGCCTCATCGCCCGGCGCGCGCCCCTGACGCACGACGCCGGCCTCGCCTGGCGGGTGCTGAACCCGCTCGATGCCGAGGCGATGCGCAAGGGCGCCGCCCACCTCGTCGGGTGGCACGACTTCACCACCTTCCGCTCCACCCTCTGCCAGTCGAAAAGCCCGGTGAAGACCCTCGACGAGATCACGATCGAGGAACGCGACCTCCCCCACGGGATAGAATACCGCTTCCACCTCCGCGCCCGCAGCTTCCTGCACAACCAGGTCCGCTCCATCGTCGGCACGCTCGAACGCGTCGGCGCCGGATCCTGGGCGCCAGGCGACGTGAAGACCGCGCTGGAGGCCCGAGACCGCGCCGCCTGCGGCCCGGTCTGCCCGCCCGACGGGCTTTACCTCACGCATGTCGGCTACGACCGAGACCCCTTCGCCTGACCCTTTCATTGTGGGAGAAATACCTCAGGGAACGGCCATTCGTTCATCGAACCAATGGGCGCCCCCCCTTAGGCGTTCAGGTCCCGGAGCAGCCGTCCGTGCTTCCTCACCTCCGCCAGCACGTCGCCAAAGGTGACGAGGCCCTTTCCCTTCAGCATCGGCAACAGCTTCAAGAACGCCTCCGCCGTGGCGATCGTGTCTCCGATGGCGGTGTGGCGTGCCTCCTCGGGGATGGTG
>JBNKFC010000016.1:0-12420 GCA_050289105.1 Paracoccaceae bacterium
GGTGCGTGACAAGCTGCTGATCGGGGCGCTTCGGGCCGGATATATGGACGTGCTGTCCCGCGACCGTCACCCCGCTGCCGTCCTCAACTTGTCCTGCGATCCGGAGCGGGTGGACGTCAACGTCCATCCCGCGAAGGCAGAGGTCCGCTTCCGCGAGCCTGGTGTCGCGCGCGGTCTTATCGTCTCAGCCCTGCGCCACGCGCTCGCCGAGGCCGGGCATCGGGCGTCCTCGACCGTGGCGGGGATGACGCTTGGCGCGATGCGTCCCGAGCCGGCTGCGCCCCGCATCTATCAGATGGATCGCCCCTCGCAGACTGCGCTGCGCATGTCCTACGCGGCCCAGGCCCCGCTTGCCCCGGTTTTTGCCGAGGCCAGCGCCCGCTTCGATCCAGCCCCCGAGCCGGCCCGCGACGAACCGGCCGAAGATCACCCTCTCGGCGCCGCCCGGGCACAGGTGCACGAAAACTACATCATCGCCCAGACCGCGACCGGCGTCGTCATCGTCGACCAGCACGCTGCGCACGAACGTCTCGTCTACGAACGCCTCAAGCGCCAGCGCGACGAAAACGGCGTCGCGGCCCAGGCGCTACTGATCCCCGAAATCGTCGATCTTTCGGACTCCGATGCGGCGCTGCTCCTCGACCACGCCGAAACGCTTGGCAATCTCGGCCTCACCATCGAGCCCTTCGGTGGCGGCGCGATCGCCGTCCGCGAAACCCCCGCGCTTCTCGGCGAGGTCAACGCCACCGCGCTCCTCAAGGACATCCTCGACGAACTCCACGACGCCGGTGACAGCCAGCGCCTTCAGGCCCGGATCGACGCCGTCCTTTCCCGCATGGCCTGCCACGGCTCCGTCCGCTCCGGCCGGCACATGCGCCCGGATGAGATGAACGCTCTTCTGCGTGAAATGGAAAGGACGCCGCTTTCCGGGCAGTGCAACCACGGCCGGCCGACCTATGTCGAGCTGAAGCTCAGCGATATTGAACGCCTTTTCGGACGCACATGATCACAGTCAACGGCCAGACCTACGCGCTCGACGACCCGCTCGTCCTCGCCGCCCTTGGCGGCGCGGCGCTTCTGTTGTTGCTGTTCATCCTGCTGATTATCACGCTCCGCGCCGTCTCCCGCTCCGCCCGAATGACTGAGCCGATGATCCAGCACCTCGGGCAGCTCGGCCAGAAGGTCCAGTCGCTCTCCGACGGGCAGCAGCAGCTGTCCGGAGGCCTTTCCCATGTCTCCGAAGCTCAGGCTGCGTCGCAGACCAAGATGCTGCACCTGATGGAACAGCGCCTCGCCGAGGTTTCGCGCGGGATGAGCGAAAGCCTGCACGGCACCGCCACCCGCACCGCCCGCTCGCTCGGCGAGCTGCAGCAGCGGCTTGAGACCATCGACAAGGCGCAGTCGAATATTGAGAAGCTTTCGGGGGACGTTCTGTCCTTGCAGGACATCCTGTCGAACAAGCAGACACGGGGCGCGTTCGGCGAGATCCAGTTGAACGACCTCGTGCGGAAGGCCATGCCGCCCGACGCCTTCACCATGCAGGCGACCCTGTCGAACGGCCGCCGGGCTGACTGCCTCATCCATCTGCCGAACCCGCCCGGCCCGATCGTCATCGACTCGAAGTTCCCGCTGGAGGCCTACGAGGCGCTGCGCCGGGCCGAGAACCAGTCCCAGCTGATCGAGGCGCAGCGCATGTTGCGCATCGCCGTCCGCAATCACATCAAGGCCATCGCCGAGCGTTATATCCTCGACGGAGAGACCGCCGATGGTGCCCTGATGTTCCTGCCCTCCGAGGCGGTCTATGCCGAGCTTCACGCGAACTTCCCCGAGCTTGTCCGCGAAGGCTTCGCGGTGAAGGTCTGGATCGTCTCGCCCACCACCTGCATGGCGACGCTGAACACGATGCGCGCCGTTCTGAAGGACGCGCGGATGCGCGAGCAGGCCGGAGCGATCCGCACGACGCTCCGCCAGCTTCACCGCGACGTGGAACTGGTGGTGGAGCGGGTGGACAAGCTTTCCACCCATTTCCACCAGGCGCGGAGCGATCTCGACGGCATCACGACCGCCGCCGAGCGCGCCGGAAAACGGGCGGCGAAGCTCGACAATTTCGATTTCGAGGAACTCGCGCCCGAGGACGGGACACCCAGGGTCGTGCCCCTTACGAACTCCTGACCAAGGGAGCAGCGCGGGGAAGCTCGTCTGGTGTGCCTCGGGCCCTTGTGCGCCGGGTTGACGTGAGGCTTTCGGACAAAGTTGAGGTTTGCGCACTTCTGACCGCCTGCCATGGCCAGGGCGACCAGCCCGGGCCGCGCCCGACCCTCCCCACGGGAGGGCGCATTGGCGATGTCGCTTGCCGCTCTGCCGTCCGCCGGGGCTTTGGGATAAAGCGATGACCACATCCGGTGTGAGGCGCCCACCCAGGGTCGGGCGCGACCCTCCGAGAAAGGCCCGAAGCACCGCTAAGGGCTCTGAACCCCCGCTTCGATCCGATTGTCACCGTCGCAACCGGGCACCCGAACGCACGGACATTCCCTCAGACGTGATCCACCAACCGCATGTATTGCGCGAGGTGCCCCACCTCCTCCAGCCACCGCTTCACCAAGCGCGGATCGTGCGGCGCTCCGTGAAGGCCGACCGGGATCTCCCGCGCCATCACGCCCTCGACCGCCATCGCCACCGTTCCCGACACGAGCCGCGCCATTGCCGAGCCCCTGACGTCCCCCTCGGCATCGAGAACCCACGTTCGGTGCCAGACGGGCACCCCTGCCTTCTCCGCCTTCAAGGACACGCAGAGCACCACCCGATCTGGCTCCCCCGCATCCAACGGATACTTTTCCCAAAGCTCGTCCGACAGCTCCTTCAGCCGTGCCTCTGTCGGTTTCGACGCCAGTTCCTCGAAGATCCCAGCCCAGGCGTCCGCCCAACCGTTCAGCCTCAGCGTGCCCCGAACGAACTCCTTCACTTTCCACGCCGGATCGAAGTGGTAATCGGTGATGAACGGCACCGAATCCCGGTTTGGATAAACCTCGAACGTTTCCGGCTGACGAAGCGGAGCGATGTAGGGCCGCACCGCGTCCCAGGGATGGGCCACCCGAAGCTCGGAGTAATCCCGGATCGACCGCGCCGGCGCCATCAAGGCGCGCAGGACCCCGAGCGGTGACCAGGAGAACTTGTAGCGGAACGCGTTTCCGACTTTGGGCAGCCCGCCGCAATACGAGGTGAAGGAGAGCACGTTGTCGCGGTCATAGGATTTCGACGCACGGTAGGCGGCCACCAGGTCATGCGCCATCAGGTGATCGATCCCGGGATCCAGCCCGACCTCGTTCACGACCGCGACGCCGGCTTTCCGCGCCGGTTCGTCGAGCTCAAGCATCTCTGGGGAGATGTAGCTCGACGACACGAAATGGACCTTGTGCGCCAAGCAGTGCCGGGCAAGGTCGGCATGCATGTCCGCCGGAAGCATCGAGACGACGATATCGCCGGGCGACAGCGCGTCGTCGAGTGCGCCCGGCTCCATTGCGCGGATGTCCTTGGTGATGTCGCCGACCACGTCGACCGCTACCGCAAGGGGCAGGTTCCAGACCGTGACCGGACGTCCCGCGAGGATCAGCCGGCGCAAGCCCGGGCGGGACGAGAGGCCGGTGCCGCACCAGTGAATTCGCATCGCTCAGCCTCTTTGCAGGTTCGCGCCCAGACTGCGACCGCCGGGGCGCGGGGGCAAGTCCCCTCGCGGTCAGAAATGTGTCCGGGCGGCGTGGCGGTCGGGCCGGTCAAGATGGGGTATCGCGCCGAACTGGCTGAGATGAAGCGTCCCGTCGCGGTATTCGAAGCGGTGGACGGAGGTGTTCATCACCCTCAGGAACATCCGCGCCTTCATCACCGCCTCAAGCCCGAGCGCCAGCGCGCAGAGCGTGGCGATCACCCCGGTCGAAGTGACGAGAACGGCGCCCGGTCCGTCCCCGGCCGCTGCTTCGACAGCCCCGAAGACCCGGTTTCGGAACGCGTCGTAGCTCTCATGCCCCTCGCCTGCATCGCCGTTCCGCCAGAGGTCGAGCACCTGCGGCACATGGGCAGCGAAGGCTTCGGGGCTGTCGGGGAAGGGGATGCCGTGGCGGGCATGGATCGCGTGCGACAGGCCGAAATAGTCCAGCTCGTTCAGCCGCGCGTCACGCTGGTGTGGCCGTTCGTCGAGGTTCAGCGCCGCCGCCGTTTCCTCCTGCCGCCGCAGCGTGCCCGAGATCAGCCGGTCGAAGCCACCCGTCGCGCGCAGATGCTCGCCCAGCCATTCCGCCTGCTGCCGGCCGAGCGGAGAAAGCCGGTCATAGTCTTCCTCGCTTCGGGCGCCGGAATTTGCCTGCCCGTGGCGGATGAGCGTGACTTCGGTCATGGCGGTCTTCCCTCAGCCCCAGCGCACGTCGCCCAAGAAGATGTAGCCCGCGCCGTAGATCGTCTTGATAAGGCGCGGGTTCTTCGGATCCTCGCCAAGCTTGGTCCTGAGCCGGGAGATCCGCACATCCATCGCCCGGTCGAAGCTGTCGCCTGCCGCTCCGCCAAGGCTTTCCTGCATCTGGGCGCGGCTGATCAACCGCTTCGGACTGTCGAGGAAGAGCCTCAGCACCTCACCCTCGGCATGGGAGAACGGCACTTCCTCGCCGCTGTCGCTCACGAGGAGATAGCGGTCGAAATAGGCCGTCCAGCCAGCGAAATGCGCGACCGCCGCGGCGCGGTCAGGATCGGCACGCCCCTTCCTCAGACGCGCGCGGATGCGGGCGACGACTTCGGCCGGATCGAAGGGCTTGATGATGTAGTCGTCGGCGCCGAGTTCCAGCCCTGTCACCCGGTCCTGCACCTGCGCCCGGCCCGAAATGATGATGATCGCCGCGCCGGATTCCAGCGCGAGCCGGTGTACGAGCGCCAGCCCGTCGCGGTCCGGCAGGCCGAGGTCGACGAGGCACACGTCCGGCGCGGTGCGTTTCAGCGCCGCCTCGAATTCAGTGGCGCGGGAGTACGACGAGGTGCGGAACCCCGCCTCCTCGAGCGCATCCGACAGCATCCGGCGGATCTCGGGTTCGTCGTCGAGGATGGCGACGTGGGCGCGGGCATCCGGAGCGGGGGTCATGCGGCTTCCTTCCGGAAGAGGAAGGCGGCCAGTTCTGTGGATGCGAAGGGTTTGGTCAAGACGGGGATGGACCCGGCCCGGGCCCGCAGCGCGTCGCCCGGTGGCAGCGAGGTCATCAGCGCGATGCGCGCGGGATGGTCTCTGCCGATGAGATCAAGCGCGAACTCGACGCCGTTGCGGCGGCCCGGGAGGCCGATATCCGACAAGATCAGGTCAAGCCCCGGCAGATCCACGAGATCGGCCGCCTCGTCCGCGCTCGCCGCCTCGATCACGTTATGGCCGAGACTTCGCAGCATCTCGCGGATGTCGGTGCGGATTTCCTCCGTATCCTCGACGAGCAACACCAGAAGCGGTTCCGCCTGATCGGCGGCGGCGCGGCGCAGGGGAAGGCGCAAGGTCACTGTCGCACCGCCTTCCGGACGGTTGGCCAGCTTCACGGAGCCACCGGACAGCTTGGTGTGGTCATAGACCATCGACAGGCCCAACCCCGATCCCTCACCTCCCTTGGTGGTGAAGAACGGGTCGAGGCCGCGATGAAGCGCCTCGGCCGAAAAGCCTGGGCCCGTATCGGCGACCGAGATCTCCAGCCAGGTATCCCGCACAGGCCGCGCCGTCAGGGTGATACGCCCGGCGCCGGGTGCTATCGCATCCCTTGCATTCAGGATCAGGTTCAGGAGCGAATCCTGAAGCGAGCCGGCATCGAGCAGGATCGGTTCAGGAAACTCCGCGACGAGGATATCGAGGCCGATGCCTTCGGGCAGCGACGGACCGGCCATGACCCTCAGATCGGCGAGAAGGGCGCCGAGATCGGTGGGCAGCGGCCGCACCTCGCGCGGGCCGGAGATCGCGGCGATGCGGTCGAGCAGCGTGCCCCCCCGTCGGGCCGCCGCAAGGGTCGCGCGAACGAGTTCCCCGGCGCCGGCTGGCAGGTCGGGAAGCCGCCCGAGCCGCCCCTGAAGCCCGAGGATGATCGTCAGCAGGTTGGCGAAGTCGTGCGCGAGGCCCGAGGTGAGCTGTGCCGCCAGTTCGCGTTTCGCGGTCTGGCTGAGGGCGGCGCGGGACTGCGCCTCTTCCGTGACGTCCATCGACAGGACGTAGACACCCTGCGGCTGATCGCCGGTCCCCTGATCAGGGGTCAGCGCGATGCGGATGCGGCGGCCCGAGACGTCATGGGTGATCTCGAAGACATTCGCCTCTCCCTTGAGCGCGCGCCGCAAGCCCGGCTCGATCTTGTCGAACGTCGCCTGCCCGAGGGCCTCATGCGCGGGTCGGCCGACGATGTCGGAGAGGCTGCCGGGCATGACCGCGGAAAGGCGCCGGTTCGAATAGGTGTAATGCAGGTCCGGCCCGACATGGGCGATGTGGGCCGGCATCATCTCGGTCACGAGCCGCGTGCGTGCCTCCATCTCGGTCAGTTCGCGCTTCGCCTCCTCCAGCGCCGCATTGGTCGCGGCAAGCTCCCGGTTGGCCTGCGCCAACCGCTCGGCATGGGTCAGAAGCTCTTCCGATAGCTCCTCCGACCGGCCGCGCAGAAGCGCCTCCTGCGCTTTGATCTCGGTGATGTCGGTATAGACGGTGACCCAGCCACCGTGTTGCAGGGGAGAGCCCTCGACGGAAATCGTCCGACCGTTTGCGCGCCGGCGTTCCATGTAATGCGGCGCGAAGGCCTTTGCCTGTTCGACGCGGATGCGCACGGCCTCATCCGCGTCCTCCACCTCTCCGTATTCGCCGCGCTGGACGAGGTAGCGGATCGTTTCCTCGAAGGAGGTGCCCGGTCGGGTGAGCTCGTCGGGCAGGTCGAACATCAGCTGGTATTGTCGGTTCGAAACGGCGAGTCTCAGATCGCGGTCGAAGATCGACAGGGCCTGCTGAATGAGGTTCAGCCCGGCCTGCGTCAGTTTCGCGCGCATGTCTTCGCGGTCCATCAACCCTCCTCTGCCCTCCTATCGCTAACACCGTTGGCCGGCGGCGCGAAAGGGGCAAGGTCCGGCTGTTACAATTCGTAAGGTTTGCGAAAAAGTCAGGAAATCTTTGACGGCCAAGCCTTGGCGCGAGACGCTGAGGGCGACAGAGGAATCGCCTTTGAGGCGACGTATGCGCCGCAACGCACGGCGCGGGGGAGGAGCATCGGTGGCACGAAACGTGACGACGGGCGACTTGCAGTCCATTCCGGCGCTTCTGGCGCGCAACGCGCGTGAATGGGGGGCGCTGCCGGCGTTCCGCGAAAAGGAATTCGGGATCTGGCAAAGCTGGACCTGGGCAGAGACCGCGGAAGAGATCCGTGCGATGGCGCTCGGTCTCATGTCTCTCGGGATCGAACGCGGCGATCATGTCGCGATCATCGGCCGCAACCGGCCCGCGCTTTACTGGTCGATGGTCGCCACGCAGATGTGCGGGGCCGTGCCAGTGCCGCTTTATCAGGATGCGGTTGCCGAAGAGATGGCCTACGTGCTGGAACATTGCGGCGCGCGCTTCGTCGTGGCGGGCGATCAGGAACAGGTCGACAAGGTCCTCGAGGTGCAGGAAAGCCTTAAGGGCAGGGGCACGAAACTCGACCACATCGCCTATCTCGACAAGCGGGGAATGCGGAAATACGACCATTCCCACATGAATGCGCTCTCCGACATCTCCGCCGAGGGCAAGGCCGCGCACAACCGCTTCGACGTGGAACTTGACGCCCGCATCGCCGAACTGGACTACGACAGCACCTGCGTGATGCTCTATACCTCGGGCACGACAGGCAAGCCCAAGGGCGTGGTCCTGTCGAACCGCAATATCATCGAGACCTCGAAGAATTCCGCCGAGTTCGACCACCTGAAGCGCGACGAGGAGGTCGTGGCCTATCTGCCGATGGCTTGGGTCGGCGATTTCATCTTCTCGGTGGGGCAGGCCTTCTGGACAGGCTTTACCGTGAACTGCCCCGAAAACGCCGCCACGATGATGACCGACCTGCGCGAGATCGGGCCGACCTACTTCTTCGCCCCGCCGCGGGTGTTCGAAACCCAGCTGACCAACGTCATGATCCGAATGGAGGATGCCGGGCGGCTGAAGAAAGCGATGTTCGACCATTACATGGCCATCGCCCGCCGCGTCGGACCGGCGATCCTCGACGGAAAACCCGTCTCTGGCATGGACCGTTTCCGCTACTGGCTGGGCAACATCCTGGTCTACGGACCCCTGAAGAACACGCTCGGCTTTTCCCGCATCCGCGTCGGCTACACGGCGGGCGAGGCGATCGGACCGGAGATCTTCGATTTCTACCGCTCGCTCGGCATCAACCTGAAGCAGCTCTACGGCCAGACCGAGGCGTCCGTCTTCATCACCCAACAGCCCGATGGAGAGGTCCGTTCGGATACCGTCGGCGTGCCTTCGCCGGGCGTCGAGGTGAAGATCGGCGACAATGGCGAGGTCTTCTACCGCTCGCCCGGCACCTTCGTGGAATACTACAAGAATGCAGAGTCCACCGCCTCCACCAAGGATGCCGAGGGCTGGGTCGCGACAGGCGATGCCGGGTTCTTCGAGGAAGGCACCGGGCATCTCAGGATCATCGACCGGGCGAAGGATGTGGGGAAGATGGCCGACGGCCACCTCTTCGCGCCGAAATACGTTGAAAACAAACTGAAGTTCTACCCGAACATCCTCGAGGCCGTGGTCTTCGGCGCCAACCGCAACATGTGCACGGCTTTCATCAACATCGACCTGACCGCGGTCGGCAACTGGGCCGAGCGCAACAACATCGCCTATGCCAGCTATCAGGAACTGAGCCAGCATCCCCAGGTGCTGGAGACGATTGCCGGCCATGTCGAGGAGGTCAATCGCTCGGTTGCCGCCGATCCGATGCTGTCGGGCTGTCAGATCCATCGCTTCCTGATCCTGCACAAGGAACTCGACGCCGATGACGGTGAGTTGACCCGCACCCGCAAGGTTCGCCGCAAGATCATCGAGGAAAAATACGCCGACCTCATCGCCGCCCTCTATGACGGCCGCGACAGTATCTACACCGAGACCGAGGTCACCTACGAGGACGGCCGCAAGGGCAAGATCAAGGCGACGCTGACCATCCGCGACGCGAAGGTTACCCATGTGGCGGAAAGGATGGCGGCGGAATGAACGTCATGAATCCAGAGGGTTACACCACCGCCGACGGCCGCAAGATCGGCGGCGTGCTGATGGAGATGAAGAACATCACCCTGCGCTTCGGCGGGGTGAAGGCGATCACCGATATCAGCTTCGACATCCGCGAGGGCGAGATCCGGGCGATCATCGGGCCGAACGGGGCGGGCAAGTCCTCAATGCTCAACGTCATCTCGGGCTTCTACGTCCCGCAGGAGGGCGAGGTCTGGTTCAAGGGCTACAAGCGCGGGCCGATGAAGCCCTATCAGGTCGCGCGTCTCGGCATTGCGCGGACCTTCCAGAACATCGCGCTCTTCGACGGCATGAGCGTCCTCGACAACATCATGACGGGCCGCCTCACCATGATGAAGTCGGGGCTTCTGAGCCAGGCCATCTGGTGGGGTGGGGCGCAGCGCGAAGAGACCGAGCATCGCGAAAAGGTCGAGAAAATCATCGACTTCCTCGAGATCCAGAACATCCGCAAGACGCCGGTCGGCCGTCTGCCCTACGGGCTGAAGAAGCGGGTGGAGCTTGCCCGCGCGCTTGCCGCCGAGCCGAAGCTTCTTCTTCTCGACGAACCGATGGCCGGCATGAACGTCGAGGAGAAGGAGGACATGTCGCGCTTCATCCTCGACGTGAACGACGAGTTCGGCACGACGATCGCGTTGATCGAACACGACATGGGCGTGGTCATGGACCTGTCCGACCGGGTCGTCGTGATGGATTACGGCAAGAAGATCGGCGATGGCACGCCCGACGAAGTGCGCAACAACCAGGACGTCATCGACGCCTATCTGGGGGTCTCGCATGACTGACCGGACCCGTCTGCAAAGCGTCTGCAAAACGTCGGGCAAACCAGCCGGCACGAAGGCGGAGGACCACCATGCCTGACCAGCTTCTCTTCGCGATGGAGGTCATGCTGAACGGCCTCATGGCCGGGGTGATGTATTCGCTCGTTGCGCTCGGCTTCGTCCTGATCTTCAAGGCGAGCGGCATCTTCAACTACGCGCAGGGCGTGCTTGCGCTTTTCGCCGCGCTGACGCTTGTCGGCTTCCAGGACGGGCAGGTGCCCTTCGCGCATCTCATCAACGCTGTCTTCGGCACCGACCTGCACGATTTCGGCTGGAAGCTGCCTGCCCTCGCCGCCATCGTCCTGACCGCGGCGGTGATGGTCCTTCTGGCGATCATCATCGAGAAATTCGTCCTCAAGCACCTCGTCAACCAGCCGCCGATCATCCTCTTCATGGCGACGATCGGCATGGCCTATTTCCTCGAAGGCTTGGGCGACATCATGTGGGGCGCTGACATCAAGAAGCTCGATGTCGGCCTGCCGCAGGGGATCTCCGAGACGATCGAGAGCGTGACGGACGGCATATTCGGCTACGGCTTCTTCATCGACAACCTCGACATCGTGGCGACAGTCGTGGCGGCGCTTCTGGTCCTGTCGCTGACGCTCTTCTCGCAATATACCAAATACGGTCGCGCGCTCCGCGCGGTGGCGGACGACCATCAGGCGGCACTGTCGGTCGGCATTTCGCTGCGCTTCATCTGGGTTCTCGTCTGGTCCATCGCCGGCATCGTCGCCCTTGTCGCCGGCATCATGTGGGGCACGAAATCGGGGGTGCAGTTCTCGCTCTCGCTGATCGCGCTCAAGGCGCTTCCGGTCCTGATGCTCGGCGGCTTCACCTCGATCCCCGGCGCCATCGTCGGCGGGCTGATCATCGGGGTGGGCGAGAAGCTCTTCGAGTTCCTCGTCGGCCCGATGATCGGCGGCGCCACCGAAAACTGGTTCGCCTATGTTCTGGCGCTTCTCTTCCTCGTCTTCCGGCCGCAAGGTCTCTTCGGTGAAAAGATCATCGAGAGGGTTTGAGAATGCAGAAACTGATCGCCATCCTGAACGTCATCGCCTGGGCCGGGTTCTGGGCCTTCGGCTACATCGCCCTGACGAGCGACACGGCAAGTTCGAGCCTGACCATCGCCGCGCTTCTGGCCGCCCTCGGCGGAGGCATCGGCATCATCGCCTGGCTGTGGCTGGTGCGCCATTCCGAGGCGACCGGCTATGCCAAGCCCGCCCGGCAGGTCCCGCGTGAGCATCACCGCCAGCCGGAGGGACAGGCATGAGCCACCGTTCCCGCATCGGCGTCGTCTGCATCGACTGCAAGACCGACGACCTTACGGAAGCCGTGGGTTTCTGGTCGGCCATGCTCGGCATGAAGGGCGAGATCGACGAACGCGGCAAATACGCCGTCTTCGACGATCATACCGGCTATCCGCGCGTCCTGTTGCAGGCCGTGGACCATGAGCCGC
Source organism: Paracoccaceae bacterium (assembly GCA_050289105.1). Lineage (GTDB taxonomy): Bacteria > Pseudomonadota > Alphaproteobacteria > Rhodobacterales > Rhodobacteraceae > Albidovulum. The sequence goes on from JBNKFC010000016.1 coordinate 11,540, forward strand.
GCGTCCATCTCGACATCGAGACCGACGACCGAGACGCGGAATGCGAGCGGCTGAAGGCGCTTGGCGCCAAGGAAGTGGCGCGGGTCAAGACGTGGATCGTGATGGAGGCGCCGACCGGACACCGTTTCTGTCTGGTCCGGCCGCAGGGCGATGATTTTCCTGGCGATGCGAAGGAGTTCGGGTGATGGGTCTGGCATCCGCAGCAAGGGTCAACGCTATTCTGCTTTTGGCGGCGCTAGGGGGGTTACTCTTTGCAGAGCTGACGTCCCCGTTTGGTTCTTCTTTGACCGGAGGAACCACGTTCTACGATCCGACATCGATCTCCACCTTCGAAACTCTCGTGCTCAACGCGGCAGCGTTTCTAAAGGGCGTGGTCATCTTTCTAATTGGGACTGGGCTGTCTCTCGCCCTTCTCGTCCTTGCCCGACTTTCTGAGGAGACCCGCTGATGTTCTACCGCGAGGCAGGCGACTTCAAGACGTCCTATGCGGACGACAGCCAGACCTTCCCGATCAGGTTCGACCGCTGGCGCTACTACGCCGTCCTCGCGGTGGCCTTCGGGGTCGTCCCGTTCCTGATCAACGACTACTGGGCCAACGCGGTCTTCGTGCCATTCCTGATCTACTCGATCGCGGCGATCGGTCTGAACATCCTTGTCGGCTATTGCGGGCAGGTCTCCCTCGGCACCGGGGGCTTCATGGCCGTCGGGGCCTATGCCTGCTACAAGCTGATGACCGCCTTCCCAGAAGTCTCGATCCTGATCCATGTGCTGCTTGCGGGCGGCATCACGGCGGGGGTCGGCGTTCTCTTCGGCCTGCCGTCGTTGCGGATCAAGGGCTTCTACCTGGCCGTCGCCACGCTTGCGGCGCAGTTCTTCCTTGT
>JBNKFC010000017.1:0-2270 GCA_050289105.1 Paracoccaceae bacterium
GGTACTCTAACCGACTGAGCTACAACCGCGTGTCCACCCGCCCGGATCGCCGCCCGAGCGTGGGATGCGTAATAGGCATCCCGCGCGGCCCCGTCAAGCGGACATTGGCGGGTTTTCCGCATCACCCGGAACCGCGCCGGAATCAGGGTTCCTGCTGAATTTCTGCTGAACCGGGCAGGCGAAGCTGCACGAGGCGCGAATTAGCAAAGAAGGCAACCAGAAACCCGGGCAGTGAAAGGGAAAACGAATGCCAGAGTTTGTCTTGCGGGGTGTACCGCACTCGCTTCGACGCGACGCCTGGTGGCTTGCAGCGATCGATGAGGGCGAGGCCCCTAGCCCCAAATCCCAACCGCATCTCGAAACGCGCGCAGACACGGATCGCAAGCGGACTGTCTGGCCTGTCCTGCTCGCCCTCGTGACCTATGCCGACTGGCTCTTCTGGGGTCACGCGGCGGGTCTGTCGCTACCCCTCTTCGCCGCCGCCTGCCTTCTGGCGATTCTCGGCCTCTCCCCCCATCCGGCGCCTGCGCGCGGACTTGCCCGGCTGGGCGGAGCGTTTCTCCTTGTAGCGCTTCCGGTAGCCGAGTCGGTGCAGGCACTCTCGCTTCTCTTTCTCATCGGTGGCAGCCTTGCCATCGCGGCGCGGCTTATGCTGGGCGACCGGGCCACCTTGCCGGACCTGCCCGCGCTGACCGGGCGGCTCGCCCTTCTGCTTCCGGGTGCGTCCCTGCGTGAGGCCGCGGAAATCGCGACATCTTCCACCACCCGGCCTCGCTGGCACGCCGTGGCCCGCGACTGGACGCTGCCGCTGGTCGTGGGCCTGATCTTCATCACGCTCCTGATCGCCGCAAACCCGGTCGCGGAACAGTGGAGCATCCAAAGCGGCGACTGGCTGGCCGAGACCGTCTTCGGCAGCGTCCGCCCGCTTTTCTGGACGCTCATTGCCTTGCCGCTCTGGCCGCTCCTGAGGCAGAATCATCTGCGCGCCGGGTTGGCGCGACCGTCCCGGCGTCAATCGCGACCCGTAATAACGCTCTCTGCCGAGGGCCGGGCATTGTTCCACCCGGCCTCGGTCACCCGGTCGCTGATCCTTTTCAACCTGATCTTCTCCGCCCAGTCCCTGATGGACCTCACCTATCTCTGGTCCGGCGCGTCCCTGCCCGACGGGATGACCTATGCCGAATACGCCCATCGCGGTGCCTATCCGCTGGTGGCGACGGCGCTTCTGGCCGGGGGCTTTGCGCTGGCCTGCCGTCCGTTTGCCGCGCACAATCGCGCCCTGCGGGCCCTGCTCCTCGTCTGGATCGGCCAGAACGTGCTTCTGGTGATTTCCTCGCTCTACCGACTCGACCTCTATATCGACAGCTACGGGCTGACCTACCTGCGTGCCTATGCCGCAATCTGGATGGGGCTCGTGGCGGCGGGGCTGGTGAGCATTGTCTGGCAGATCGCGCGGGCACGGTCCAATGGCTGGCTGATCGTGATCAATGCGGGGCTGCTGACCGCTACGCTCTACGCCTCGGCCTTCGTGAACTTCGCCCATCTCATCGCCGCCCACAATCTTGCCCGAAACGCGGAAGCGATCGACTACTATTACATCTGCGATCTCGGTCTCGACGCAGCCGCCGCCCTGCAAGCCGCCGATCCTCAGGCTGTGACGGGACATTGCGCCGGCTACCCGATCACTGACGGACCACGGATAGACGGCTGGCGCGATTGGGGGTTCCGGTCCTGGCGCATCCGGCGCTACCTTGCGGCAGCCGAACAAACAGGCGTGGAAACGGATGCAGGCGAAAATCCTCGTAACTGACGACGACCCGCAGATCCGCGAGGTTCTGCGCATCGCGCTCGAACGGGCCGGTTACGCCACCGTCGCCGCGTCGGACGGGCGGGCCGCGCTCGCTTCTGCGGCCACGGCCCGGCCCGATCTCATCGTCCTCGATATCGGCCTGCCCGAGATGGACGGGCTGGAAGTCTGCCGCCGTCTGCGCGCCTCATCGCAGGTGCCGATCCTCTTCCTGACCGCGCGGGATGATGAGATCGACCGTATCCTCGGCCTCGAACTCGGCGCCGACGATTACGTCACGAAACCCTTCTCGCCGCGCGAGGTCGTGGCCCGCATCCGCGCCATCCTGAAACGCGCAGGCCACGGGCCTGTGGAGCCGCGCCTGATGCGTCACGGCGTCATCGAGCTTGACCCCGCCGCCTATGATTGCCGGGTCGCGGGCGATGCTCTGAAGCTGACAGCGACGGAACATGCGCTGCTCTCG
>JBNKFC010000018.1:0-10146 GCA_050289105.1 Paracoccaceae bacterium
CATTCGCGTGAGCCTGAATCTAGCCCTCTCTCATAGAGTTCGTTGACTTTGTTTTCGAGTTTGTCCGGAAAGACTCCGAACGAATCCGTTCGGGTCAGTTTCATGACAAGCGCGCAATAGATCGCATCGTGAAGTGCAATTACCACCCAGCGCCATGGCGAGACATTTTTTACGTCTCCGGACACCAGGGCTGTCGCCAGTTCAACGCTGCTTTCGAAATGCTGCGCGATATCGAATTCGAGGTCTACGTCCCTCACCTTCCTACCCCCGCCTCCTCTTCCCGCCCCTCTGCCCCGGCCGTCCGGCCGTTGAGCGGCCCTTGGCCTTGGTCGCGGCCTCCACCGCCTCTTCGACGGCCGACTGGCGCGCCAAAGGATCGTCGGACAGCACCAGATCGACGGCCTCAAGCCGCTTGATCTCGTCCCGAAGCCGCGCGGCCTCCTCGAATTCCAGGTTCTCGGCAGCCTTGCGCATCTGAACCCTGAGCCCGTCGAGATGCGCCTCAAGGTTTGCGCCATGCATCGGCTTGTCGACCTTCGCCGTCACGCGGTTCATGTCCACGTCGCCCTTGTAGAGACCGGCGAGGATATCCTCGACGTTCTTCTTCACGGTCGCCGGGGTGATCCCGTGGGCCTCGTTATAGGCCACCTGCTTTTCGCGGCGCCTGTTGGTCTCTGCGAGAGCGCGTTCCATCGAGCCCGTCACCCGGTCGGCATACATGATCACCCGGCCCTCGGCGTTCCGGGCCGCCCGGCCGATGGTCTGGATGAGGGAGGTCTCTGACCGCAGGAAGCCTTCCTTGTCCGCATCCAAAATCGCCACCAGCCCGCATTCTGGAATGTCGAGCCCTTCGCGCAGGAGGTTGATGCCGACGAGCACGTCGAAGGCCCCAAGCCGCAGGTCGCGCAGGATCTCGATCCGTTCGATCGTGTCGATGTCGGAATGCATGTAGCGCACACGGATGCCCTGTTCGTGCATGTATTCCGTCAGGTCCTCGGCCATGCGCTTGGTCAGCGTCGTGACGAGGGTGCGGAAGCCCTTGGCGGCGACCTTGCGGACTTCGTCCAGGAGGTCGTCCACCTGCATCTCGACGGGGCGGATTTCGACCTCCGGGTCGAGAAGGCCGGTGGGGCGGATGACCTGTTCGGTGAAGACGCCGCCCGTTTGTTCCAGCTCCCACGCGGCGGGGGTGGCGCTCACGAAGACCGACTGGGGCCGCATGGCGTCCCATTCCTCGAACTTCAGCGGCCGGTTGTCCATGCAGGAGGGGAGGCGGAACCCATGCTCGGCCAGAGTGAACTTGCGCCGGTAGTCGCCCTTGTACATGCCGCCGATCTGGGGGACGGAGACGTGGGATTCATCAGCGAAGACGATGGCGTGGTCGGGGATGAATTCGAAAAGCGTGGGGGGCGGTTCGCCGGGGGCGCGGCCGGTGAGGTAGCGCGAATAGTTCTCGATCCCGGCGCAACTGCCCGTCGCCTCCAGCATCTCGAGGTCGAAGTTGGTGCGCTGTTCGAGGCGCTGGGCTTCGAGAAGCTTGCCTTCGTCCTGAAGCTGCTTGAGGCGGATCGCGAGTTCCTTGCGGATGCCGACGATCGCCTGTTGCAGCGTCGGCCGCGGCGTGACGTAGTGCGAATTCGCGTAGATGCGGATCTTTTCGAACGTGTCGGTCTTCTGTCCGGTGAGCGGGTCGAATTCGGTGATCCCCTCCAGCTCCTCCCCGAAAAACGAGAACTTCCAGGCGCGGTCCTCAAGGTGGGCGGGCCAGAGGTCCACCGTGTCGCCCTTCACCCGGAACGCCCCACGTTGGAAGGCGGCATCGGCGCGGCGGTATTGCTGGGCGACGAGGTCCGATATGAACTTGCGCTGTTCGTAGAGCTTGCCGACCTCGAGGTCCTGCGTCATCGCCGAATAGGTCTCGACCGAGCCGATGCCATAGATGCAGGAAACGGAGGCGACGATGATCACGTCGTCGCGCTCCAGAAGCGCCCGCGTGGCCGAGTGGCGCATCCGATCGATCTGTTCGTTGATCTGCGATTCCTTTTCTATGTAGGTGTCGGTCCGCGGCACATAGGCCTCGGGCTGGTAGTAGTCGTAGTAGCTTACGAAGTATTCGACCGAGTTGTCGGGGAAGAAGCCCTTGAACTCACCGTAAAGCTGGGCGGCGAGAGTCTTGTTCGGGGCGAGAATGATCGCCGGACGCTGGGTTTCCTCGATCACCTTGGCCATGGTGAAGGTCTTCCCGGTGCCCGTCGCACCGAGCAGGACCTGATCGCGGTCGCCTGCCTGAACCCCCGCGGAAAGCTCGGCGATGGCGGTGGGCTGGTCGCCGGCAGGTTCGAAATCGGTCTTCATGACGAATCGCCTGCCGCCCTCGAGTTTTGGACGTGTCAGCACGTCGGGACGCGCGGTCGGGGCATTGGTGTTGTTGTGCGGCATCAGGAGCTCCTCGGTCGGGCTAGATTTGATCCGTTTTTGTTCCGGTTCAAGGTGAATGCCGGTCGCGGACTGTCTATACTGACGCGACGATGTCAGGGGCATCGGCGGTCTGTCTTCAAATTGGACAAATTTGCGTGAAATATTTAAGTTGATATCAACTTTAGGTTGAATTCGCCGAGTCGCGCATCTAGGGTGAAGGGGCAAGCAGCACTGACTGCCGGTCCAGGCACCCACCCAGCCACCACCCACCCACGCTCCCAGAGCACGGACCGGCAGTCAGCCCTGATTGCTCCTCTCAATTGCGATGCCGACATGGCGTGGGCTGACAAGGGCGCTCTCGCTGGCTCTGACGGTTCGGGGTGTCCGGCTGCGCTCCGGCGCGCGTGCATCAGGGCAGGCTGCCGCCATTGCCCTTTGTGGGAATGCCCGCATCCGTCGCCACCTCCCTTAGCCGCCGCCGGCTTTGGCGGTCGTCACCCCGACAATGCGGCCGCCGAGAGTTTCCGATAGTGAACGCGACCGTCGCTTTTTGTATGTGAAGCGGCGCATCCTGGCCATCTTTCCGCTTGTGCCGGATGTTGGCGCGCTCTATCTCCAGCGGCGGGACACCCCTCCCCAACGAGGGGCGTATATCTGGAAGGATACCAGCAATGGTCAAGACGACTCCGGCCGCGCGGCCGGTCAACCCGCGCTTCTCTTCGGGCCCGTGCACGAAGATACCCGGTTATTCCCTCGACATGCTCGCCGACGCGCCCTTGGGCCGGTCGCATCGTGCCGCCGTCGGCAAGGCAAAGTTGAAAGAGGCGATCGACCTCACCCGTGAAATTCTTGGCGTGCCCGCCGACTACCGCATCGGCATCGTGCCTGCCTCTGACACCGGCGCGGTCGAGATGGCGCTCTGGTCGCTTCTGGGCGCCCGGCCGGTCGAAATGCTGGCCTGGGAGAGCTTCGGCGAGGGCTGGGTGACGGATGTCGTCAAGCAGCTGAAGCTCGACGCGACGGTTAAGAAGGCCCCGTATGGGGAGATCGTCGATTTCGCCACCGTGGATTTCGACAAGGATGTCGTTTTCACTTGGAATGGAACGACCTCTGGCGTGCGCGTGCCGAATGGCAACGCGATCCCGGCGACGCGGGCAGGGCTCACGATTTGCGACGCGACCTCGGCGGCCTTCGCGATGGATCTGCCGTGGGACAAGCTCGATGTGGTGACGTTCAGCTGGCAGAAAGTGCTCGGCGGCGAAGGTGGGCACGGCGTGCTTGTGCTGTCGCCGCGCGCGGTCGAGCGGTTGGAAAGCTATGCGCCCGCCTGGCCGCTGCCGAAGATCTTTCGCATGACCAAGGGCGGCAAGCTGATCGAGGGGATCTTCACCGGCGAGACGATCAACACGCCGTCGATGCTTTGCGTCGAGGATTACCTCGTCGCGCTGAAATGGGCGAAGTCGGTCGGTGGCCTTAAAAGCTTGATCGAGCGGTCCGAGGCCAATGCGAAAGCCATCACCGATTTCATCTCGGACAAGGAATGGATCGCGAATCTTGCCGTCGATCCGGCAACGGCCTCGACCACCAGTGTCTGCTTGAAGTTCACCGATCCGCGGATCACGGATGGCGCCGCCTTCGCCAAGGCGGTTGCGAAGCGACTGGAAAAGGAAGGCGTCGCGCTTGATGCCGGAGCCTATCGCGACGCACCTCCGGGGCTTCGGATCTGGTGCGGATCCACGGTGGAAACCGCCGATGTAGAGGCCCTGCTGCCTTGGATCGAATGGGCGTTCATGGCCGAGATCGACGCACAGGCGGTGGCGGCCTGACGCCGCCCCTCTGACTTTCCGAATTTTCCGAAAATCAAGGAGCCTTTTGAAATGGCACCAAAAGTTCTGGTTTCCGACAAGCTGAGCGAAACCGCCGTGCAGATCTTCCGTGACCGCGGGGTCGATGTCGACTACCTGCCGGACCTCGGCAAGGACAAGGACAAGCTTCTGGAGGTGATCGGCCAGTATGACGGCCTCGCGATCCGCTCCGCCACCAAGGTGACCGAGAAGATTCTCGCCGCCGCGACCAACCTCAAGGTCATTGGCCGCGCCGGGATCGGGGTCGACAACGTCGATATCCCCGCCGCCTCGAAGAAGGGCGTGATCGTGATGAACACGCCCTTCGGCAACTCGGTGACGACCGCCGAACACGCGATCGCGATGATGTTCGCCGTGGCCCGGCAGTTGCCGGAGGCGTCGGTCTCCACCCACGACGGAAAGTGGGAGAAGAACCGCTTCATGGGGGTCGAGCTTTTCAACAAGACCCTTGGCGTCATCGGCGCGGGCAATATCGGCGGTATCGTCTGCGACCGGGCGCTAGGCCTTCACATGAAGGTCGTCGCCTACGATCCGTTCCTGTCGGAAGAGCGTGCGAAGGCGATGGGTGTGACCAAGGTGGAGCTTGACGAGCTTCTGGCGCGCGCCGACTTCATCACGCTCCACGTCCCCCTGACCGACAAGACCCGCAACATCCTGTCGAAGGAGAACATCGCGAAGACGAAGAAGGGGGTGCGGATCATCAACTGCGCCCGTGGCGGCCTCGTGGACGAAGCCGCGCTCGCCGAGGCGCTGAAGTCGGGCCATGTCGCCGGCGCCGCCTTCGACGTCTTCGAAGTGGAACCCGCGACGGCGAGCCCGCTCTTCCACCTGCCGAACGTCGTCGTGACCCCGCATCTCGGGGCCGCCACGACCGAGGCGCAGGAAAACGTCGCCCTTCAGGTGGCCGAGCAGATGTCGGATTACTTGCTGACGGGCGCGGTGCAGAACGCGCTCAACATGCCGTCTGTCACGGCCGAGGAAGCCGCCGTCATGGGGCCGTGGCTGAAGCTTGCCCAGCATCTCGGCGCCTTCGCCGGGCAGATGACGGATGAGCCGATCAAGGCGATCAACATTCTCTACGACGGCACGGTGTCTGAAATGAACCTTCAGGCGCTGAACTGCGGCGCCATCGCCGGGATCATGAAGGCGACCAACCCGGACGTGAATATGGTCTCCGCCCCGGTCGTCGCGAAAGAGCGTGGTGTCCAGATCTCTACCACCCGGCAGGAAAAAAGCGGCGTCTTCGACGGCTACATGAAACTGACCGTGGTGACGGCAAATCGCGAACGCTCCATCGCCGGCACCGTCTTTTCGGACGGCAAGCCGCGATTCATCCAGATCAAGGGGATCAATATCGACGCCGAGATCGGGGCGCACATGCTTTACACCACGAACGAGGACGTGCCGGGCATCATCGGCACGCTCGGCCAGACGATGGGCGAAAACGGCGTCAACATCGCCAACTTCACCCTCGGACGGTCGGCGCAGGGCAGGGACGCGATCGCGCTGCTCTATCTCGATGAGGCGCCGAAGGCGGAGGTGATCCGCGCACTTCAGGCGACGGGCAAGTTCAGCCAGGTCAAGCCGCTCGTCTTCGACGTCGCCTGACCATTGGGAGAACCGCGAAGCCGGGCCGCGTTGTCGGCTCGGTTTTCCTTTGGGCGGCTGCGCCATAGCGACGATTGGACCGAAGCGCGCCGCGGATTTCGGGACGGCCACCAATGCCGCCGGTCGCTTCGACTGAGCGAAATCAAGGTAGACCCGTGTCCGATCTGAGAAAAAGGGCTGTTCATCAACTCGTCGGCGGCACCCCATCAACCCGGATCTGAATATCACCCGCGCCCTGCAGCCGCTCTGTTGGCTGGTCCTTACAGTCGTGTTCACGCTCGCGCCGGCGCCGCCGCGCGCGAATGAAATCTCGATGGCTTGCGCCTCTCTTTCGGTCGACGTCACGTCCGAGAGCGTCGAGGTCTCGCGACAGGTTTGCGGGATCGCGGACCGGGCTATAGCGGATCTTGCCAAATGTGGTTTGACACCGCTGAGACCCGTTCGGATCGACGTGGTGAAATCCCTCGGTAACTCGCGCGGCAATCCTCTGGCACTCTTTGAGGCGGCTACCGGGCGCGTGAGAATTCTCGATCCGTCCCTGGTCAGCCGCCAGATCGCCAAGGGCAGCGCTTATACGCTGCTTCCGCTCGGCGATCTGTATCAGAGTCTGGTCGTGCATGAACTTGCCCATGCGCTCTTCGAGCAGCACCGGCCCCCGGGCCAGAAGAACCGGATTGCCCACGAATATGTGTCCTACGCGATGCAGTTCGCCGCTCTGAGCGAGACGTCCCGGAACATCCTTCTGGATCGGTTTCCGGCGAACCGGCCAGTCGAGATTCCCGAACTGAACCTCTTTGTCGCGGAGATCGCTCCCATCCGGTTCGGAACGAGAGTGTGGCGGCATTTCTCCATGCCCGAAAACGGGTGCGATTTCATGCGCAGGATCTTGAATGGGGAACCGGTGCTGCCATCGTCCAATGGCTACTGAGCATCCTATGGGGGTTGGCGTCATCCCGGGGCTTCACGGCAATCCATTGACTGACCTGCCGGGCACCTGTCCACACCGCGTTACAAGACAATCCGCAGTCCCGACGGCCGCCGGCCGGACGCGTGAGCCCCTGTTTCACCCGTTTCCCGCCGACAGACCCGGAAACGACGCCGGGACGTCGCTGCTGACGATGTTGGCGGACCGATTCTTCGCGACGTTCGGCCGAACCGGTTGACGGGAGAGGATCCAGGGATGCACAGCCCCGAATTCGATGCGCTTCTCGAGGCGCTCGCTGCCATCTATCGCGGCGAGGGGCGCGAGGCAGCCGACCGCACCGCGCAGGCGCTCGTGACGACGCCGGCCCCCGAAGCCATCGGGCCGCAGCCGCCCTCGGCGCTCGACGCACAGATGCGTGCGCTTCTGGCAACCTCGGACCACGCTGCGGCGCAGGCGATCCTTGCGGCGCAGGCGCTGATCCCCTGGGGCACCAATCCCGTCGCCGACCGGATGAGCGACAACGCGGCCGCCATCTGCGCGGTGACGACGCTGATGGGGCCGGACGGCCCGATCCCGGCGCCTGATCTCAGGCTCGGCCTCTTCTATCAGCGGCCGGACAGCTACTACGCGCTGCACAACCACGATGCGGACGAAACCTATGTGATCCTTGCCGGGCAGGCGCTCTGGACCGCTGGCGACGACGTCCGGGTCCGCCGGACCGGCGACATGATCCACCATCCGAGCCTGATGCCGCACGCCTTCCGCACCGGCCCGGAGGGATTGCTCGCGCTCTGGCGCTGGAGCGGCGACGTGAACACCCACTCCTATGCCTTCCTGCCAGATCCAGAGGCTTTGGCGGGCTGACATTGCCGCATTGCATCCCCGGTTGCCGACGGGATAGGGTCCGCCCGCATTCAGGGCAGGACGGACAATGCGCAGTTACGCGATCGGCGACATCCACGGGCATCTCGACAAGCTCGAAGAGGCCCACCGGCTGATCGCGGCGGACCGGGCTGAGACCGGCGATGCGGAGGCGCCTGTCGTCCATATCGGCGATCTGGTTGACCGCGGGCCCGATAGCCGCGGGGTAGTCGAGTTCCTGATGCGTGGCATGTCCGCTGGCGCACCCTGGATCGCGCTCAAGGGCAATCATGACCGTATGTTCGTGAGCTTCCTCGGCGACCCAGACAGCCATGATCCCGGCCTGCGCGAAGGCCTGCACTGGATCGATCCGCGCCTTGGCGGCGGGACGACCCTTGCGTCCTACGGGGTCGGGGGGGCAGGCGAGCGGATGCTCTTTGATCTGCACGAGGCGGCCGTTGCGGCCGTGCCGCAAGAGCATGTCGCCTTCCTGCGCGGTCTGAAGCTGCATTTCCGGCACGGTGACGCCCTGTTCGTCCATGCCGGAATCCGCCCCGGCGTTCCGATGGCGCAGCAGTCGGAAGACGACCTGCTCTGGATCCGCAAGGATTTCCTCGAAGATCCGCGCGACCACGGGATGCTGGTCGTGCACGGGCATACGCCGGTCGACCGGGCCACGCATTACGGCAATCGTCTGAACATCGACACGGGCGCCGGCTATGGCAAGGCGCTGACCGCCGTGGTGATCGAGAAGGATCGCGTGTGGCGCCTCGATGCGGGCGGTCGCACGCCGATCCGGTCGACCGGCTGAGGACGAGCCTTGATGCGGACCTGCGTTCGGTGCTTCATCGCCGCCATGACCCGCAGGCGCCACCCCATGTGCCACACCTGTCCGATCGGAGCCGGGCGATGAAACGCGAGCTACAGAGGCGGCATCCGCCGGTGACGCTGTTCAGCAATCCCCGTCTGGTCCGGCACGAGATCACCGATCCGCGCTGGATCCTGCCGGATCTGACCATCGCGGTCCTGTCGGATTTCCATATCTGCAGGCCCTGGACGCCGCTCTCCGCGCTCAGGCACGTCGTGGCGATGACGAACGCGTTGAAGCCCGACCTGATCCTGCTTCCGGGCGACTTCATCGCCGATCGCAACCTGCCGGCGCGGAGCGAGCCCGCCGCGGCCATTATCGCGGAGCTTGCGCCGCTGTCCGCTCCGCTGGGCGTCGCCGCCGTTCTCGGCAATCACGACTGGTGGGATTGCCGGCTGTCGCGCGCGACCGACTTCACCCGAAATTCGGTGGCCGAGGCGCTGGCCGAGAGCCAGATTGCCCTTCTCAGCAACCGAGCGATACCGGTCGATTTCGGCGGAGGTCGTTTTTGGCTGGCAGGCATGGACAGCCAGCGCGCGCTGCGCAGGCACGGCCATCCCGGCCTCCACGATCCCGAAGCGACCTTCGCGGAGGTGCCCGATGGCGCGCCCGCGATCCTCATGGCGCACGAACCGGACTATTTCGCCGAAAACGATCCGCGCGCCTTTCTTCAGGTCAGCGGCCATACCCATGGCGGCCAGGCCAATCTAGGTGGATGGCGACCGCTCACCCCCTCGGCCTACGGGTCGCGCTACGGCTGGGGACATATCCGCGAGGGCGGGCGGCACCTCGTGGTTTCGGGCGGGATCGGTTATTCCGGCCTTCCGCTCCGGATCCTCCAGCCGCCGGAGATCACGCTAGTCATGCTGCGGCGCAGCGTGTAGATTGGCGGCGGATCAAACTGAGGGGGAGAGACATGAGCGACGACATCGTGATGCTGTCCGGCGCGCGAACCGCGATCGGAACATTCGGCGGGGCACTGGCAGGCATGGCCCCCATCGACATTGCCACCGTGGCAGCGAAGTCAGCGCTGGAGCGGGCGGGGATCGAAGGCGACCGGATCGGCCATGTGGCCTTCGGCCACGTGATCAACACCGAGCCGCGCGACATGTACCTGAGCCGCGTCGCCGCGATCCAGGCGGGGGTACCGAACGGCACGCCGGCGATGAACGTGAACCGGCTCTGCGGGTCCGGTGTGCAGGCCATCGTCTCCTGCGTCCAGTCGCTCATGCTCGGTGATGCCGATTTCGCGCTTGCCGGCGGGGCCGAGAACATGAGCCGCTCGCCCTATGCGCTTCAGGCCGCGCGCTGGGGTCAGAAGATGGGCGACACCAAGGCGCTCGACATGATGACCGGGGCGCTGACCTGTCCGTTCGGGACGGGGCATATGGGCGTGACGGCGGAGAACGTGGCGAAGGAGCATGACATTTCCCGCGCCGATCAGGATGCTTTCGCGATGGAAAGCCAGGTGCGCGCGGCGAAGGCGATCGCCGAGGGTCGGTTCAAGGACCAGATCGCGCCGATCGAGATGCAGACCCGCAAGGGCACCGTTGTCTTCGACACCGACGAGCATCCGAAGGCGACGAGCATCGAGGCTCTGG
>JBNKFC010000019.1:0-1530 GCA_050289105.1 Paracoccaceae bacterium
GACTCGCCCACCTTCCCCTATATCGCTTTTCAACAGCGCGGCTGCGGGGTCCAAACTCACAGCCCAACGGGGAAGATCAACGGGCCGCTGGGCCCGTTTTTTGTTGTCTGAAGAGCCGATGTCCGACCTTATCGCAAAAACCGCCATCGACCGGCGCCTGGCCGAGATCGTGACCCCGACCATCGAAGGTCTGGGGTTCGAACTGGTGCGCATCCGGCTGATGGGCGGCAATACCAAGACGCTGCAGATCATGGCGGACAAGCCCGAGGGCGGGATCGACGTCGACGATTGCGGCAAGATCTCTGTCGCGGTTTCGGCCGTACTCGATGTCGAGGACCCGATCGAGGATCAGTATAACCTGGAGGTCTCCTCCCCCGGCATCGACCGGCCGCTGACCCGCCTGAAGGATTTCGAAGCCTGGAAGGGCTATGAGGCTAAGATCGAGACCGGCGAACTCATTGACGGGCGCAAGCGCTTCAAGGGCGTGATCGCTGGGACCGAGGGCGACGAGGTTCTGGTCGAGATCGAGGAAGGCACGATCGGCCTTCAGTTCGACTGGCTGGCCGATGCGAAACTTGTCCTGACCGACGAGCTGATCACTGAAATGCTGCGGCAGAAGAAGGCGACCGAGACGGTCGACCAGGCCGCGTTTGATACAATCGAAGAAGAGACTTCCGAGGAGGAATGAATGGCGATTACCTCTGCCAACCAGCTTGAGCTGTTGCAAACCGCCGAGGCGGTCGCGCGCGAGAAGATGATCGACCCCGGTCTGGTTATCGAAGCGATGGAAGAAAGCCTCGCCCGCGCGGCGAAGTCGCGTTACGGCGCCGAGATGGACATCCGCGTGGCGATCGACCGCAAGACCGGCCGGGCGACCTTCACCCGCGTCCGCACGGTCGTGGAGGATGATGCGGTCGAGAACTATCAGGCCGAACTGACCGTGGCGCAGGCCAAGCAATATCTCGACGACCCGAAGGTCGGCGACGAGATCGTCGACGAAGTGCCGCCGGTGGATCTGGGCCGGATCGCCGCGCAGTCGGCCAAGCAGGTCATCCTGCAAAAGGTGCGTGAGGCCGAGCGCGACCGCCAGTACGAGGAATTCAAGGACCGCGCGGGCACGATCATCAACGGCATCGTCAAGCGCGAGGAATACGGCAATATCATCGTCGATATCGGCCGGGGCGAGGCCGTGCTGCGCCGGAACGAGAAGATCGGTCGCGAAAGCTATCGCCCGAACGACCGCATCCGTTGCTACATCAAGGATGTCCGCCGCGAGGCCCGCGGCCCGCAGGTCTTCCTGAGCCGCACCGATCCGCAGTTCATGGCGGAGCTTTTCAAGATGGAAGTGCCGGAAATCTACGACGGCATCATTGAGATCAAGGCCGTGGCCCGTGACCCGGGTTCGCGCGCGAAGATCGGCGTCATTTCCTACGACAATTCCATCGACCCCGTCGGCGCCTGCGTCGGTATGCGCGGCAGCCGTGTTCAGGCGGTGGTGAACGAGCTTCAGGGCGAAAAGATCGACATCAT
>JBNKFC010000020.1:0-4181 GCA_050289105.1 Paracoccaceae bacterium
CCCTTCCCGCTGTCGTTCTTCTTCTCGGCGGTGAAGTCGGTCGAGGCGGTGGACGCCAAGACGGTGAAGTTCACCCTGAACGAGCCCTATGCGCCATTCCTGTCGAACCTCGCCTATCCGACCGGCCTCATCGTCTCGCCCGCCGCAGTGATGGAGCACGGCAAGGAATTCGGCCGCCATCCGTCCGGCACCGGCCCCTTCAAGTTCGCCGAATGGCGCGCGAACGAGGCGGTGGTCGTCGAGAAGAACCCCGGCTACTGGGACGGCGTCGCGGCCTCGGACGCGGTCATCTACCGGCCGATCACCGATGCCAATACCCGCGTCGCCGAGATGCTCGCCGGCGGGATCGACCTGATGGTCGAGGTGCCGCCGACGGCTCTGTCGCAGTTCCAGGGCGACGGGTTCAAGGTCGCGGAACAGGCGGGGCCCCATGTCTGGTTCCTGATCCTCAATGCCAAGGAAGGCCCATTCGCCGACAAGCGCGTGCGGCAGGCCGCGAACTACGCGATCAACAAGGAGGCGCTCGTCAACGACGTCCTCGAAGGGACTGCCGCCGTGGCCGCCGGCCCGACGCCGCCCGCCTTCGCCTGGGCCTATAACGACGCGCTCTCGCCCTATCCCTACGATCCCGAGAAGGCCAAGGCGCTTCTGGCCGAGGCCGGGGCAGAGGGGGCGGAGCTGACCTTCTACGTCACCGAAGGCGGATCGGGCATGCTCGACCCGGTGGCGATGGGCACCGCGATCCAGGCCGATCTTGCCGCCGTCGGGCTCAACGTGAAGATCGAAACCTACGAATGGAACACCTTCCTCGGCAACGTGAATCCCGGGCTTGAGGGCAAGGCCGACATGGCCTAGGTGGCGTGGATGACCAACGAGCCCGACACGCTGCCCTTCCTCGCGCTCCGGACCGATGCCTGGCCCGACAAGGGCGGCTTCAACTCGGGCTACTATTCCAATCCCGAGGTCGACGCGCTTCTGGAGGAGGCGCGCGTCGCCACTGATCAGGCGAAGCGGGCGGAGCTCTACAAGAAGATGCAGGTGATCGTCCATGACGACGCGCCCTGGGTCTTCGTCGCCAACTGGAAGCAGAACGCGGTGACGAGTGCAGCGGTTCAGGGGTTCGCGTTGGAGCCGTCGTTCTTTCTTCTTCTGAAGAACGTTTCGAAGGACTGACGGTATCGGCCCGGGCGGACCGCACCCGCCCGGTGCCTGTCTTGCCTTATGGCCGGATGCCTCCGGCGGAGGTATTTTTGCCAAGGTGAAAGCAGGGGGCGGGCATGGGCGGCTATATCCTCAAGCGCCTGATCTCGGCGGTTCCGGTGCTTCTCGGCATCACCGTGATCGTCTTCACGATCATGGCGCTCATTCCCGGCGATCCGGCGACCGCGATCCTCGGCAGCTATGCGACGCCCGAGAACGTGGAGCGGCTGAACCGCGATCTCGGGCTCGATAAACCCCTCGTCAGCCAGTATTTCATCTGGCTCGGCAATCTCATGCAGGGCGATCTCGGCCGCTCCTTCGCGCTGAACCGCCCGGTCCTCGACGAGGTGCTGGAGCGGTTCTCGGCCACGCTGGTGCTGGCCGGGGCGGCCTTCATCCTCTGTGCGCTGATGGGGATCGCGGCCGGGGTCGTGTCGGCGGCGCGCCAGTACGGGGCGGCGGACAAGGCCATCACCGTGGCAGTGATCCTCGGCATTTCGGTGCCTTCCTTCTTTCTCGGCATGATGATGATCCTCCTCTTCGCGGTGCGGCTGAGGTGGCTGCCCGTCTCGGGCATGTTCGAGATCTATGGCGGCGGCGACCTGAAGGACCTGTTGCGACATCTCGCCATGCCCGCGCTGGCACTCTCGGTCGTTGCGACTGGCGTCATCGCCCGGCTGACGCGGGCGGCGATGCTTGAAGTGCTGCGCCAGGATTTCATCCGCACCGCGCGTGCCAAGGGCGTGGGCGAGGGGCGCGTGATCTGGGGCCATGCGCTCCGCGCCGCGATGGTCTCGGTGATCCCGGTTCTGGGGATACAGGCGGGGTTCGTCTTGTCCGGCGCGGTCTATATCGAGATCGTGTTCCAATGGCCGGGCATCGGCCGGATGCTGGTCGATGCGATCCTGAAACGCGACATCCTCCTCGTGCAGGGCGGCGTCGTCTTTGTCGCGGCCTGCTATGTGTTCTTCAACATCCTCGTCGATGTGGCCCAGAGCCTGCTTGATCCGAGGATCCGGACGTGAGGCTTTTTCTGAAACTCCTCGCGCGCAACAGGCTCGCGGTCTTCGGGGCGGCTGTCCTCGGGGTTATCGTGCTCATCGTCCTGCTGGCGCCTTTTCTGCCGCTCGGTGAGCCGGACGTGACGAGCACTGGCGACCGGTTCCAGCGTCCCTTTAGCGCCGGCCATCCGCTCGGCACCGATCATCTCGGACGCGATCTCCTGTCGCGGCTGGTCTGGGGAACGCGGCTTTCGCTGGCGGTCGGTTTCGCGGCGGCGGTGATCGCGGGCACGATCGGCGCGGCGATTGGGGTGATCGCCGGTTATTTCGGCGGACGGGTGGACAACCTCATCATGCGCGGCGTCGACATGCTGATGGCCTTTCCCTACATCCTTCTGGCCCTCGCCATCGTGGCGGCGCTCGGTCCCGGTCTGATGAACGCGCTGATTGCGGTTGCGGCCGTCAACGTGCCGTTCTTCGCCCGCAACATTCGCGGCATCACCGTCGGCATCGCGCACAAGGAATTCGTCGATGCCGCGCGGCTGGCCGGGATGGGACATGGCCGCATCCTGATTTCCGAGATCGTCCCGAACGTACTGCCGGTCGTCGTCATCGCCATGTCGACGACCATCGGCTGGATGATCCTTGAAACGGCGGGCCTATCGTTCCTCGGCCTCGGCAGCCAGCCGCCGCAGGCCGATCTTGGCTCGATGCTGGGCGAGGCGCGGGCGGCGCTGATCACGGCGCCGCATACGTCGGTCGTGCCGGGGGTGATGATCCTCCTCATCGTCATGTCGATCAACTTGCTCGGCGACGGGGTACGCGACGCGCTCGACCCGCGCCTGCGCTCGGGCGCGCTGTCGCGGCCGATGGCGGCGACGCTGGTGGACCGGGACGAGGTGCCAGCACGAGGACCAGAGGGCCTTCTGGCCATCGACGGGTTGCGGACCGAGTTCCGGGTAGGGTCCCGCATCTACAAGGCCTTGGGCGGCGTGTCACTGTCGCTCGCCCCCGGCGAATGCGTCGGACTGATCGGCGAAAGCGGGTCGGGCAAGTCGGTGACGGCGCTCTCGGTCATGGGCCTCGTCGCCTCGCCGCCCGGGGTCATCACCGGTGGCGCCGTGCGGCTGGAGGGCGAGGACCTGATCGACGCGCCCTACCGGCGGCTCAGGTCGCTGCGCGGCGATCGGGTCGCCTACATCTTCCAGGACCCTCTGGCCACGCTCCACCCGCTCTACCGGATCGGCGACCAGCTGGCCGAGGCTATCCTGGTGCACCATCCCGTCAGCCGCGAAGAGGCGGCGGCGCGGGCGGTGAAGCTTCTGCGCGATGTGCGCATCCCCAATGCCGAAGCGCGGGCGCGGGCCTTCCCGCATGAGCTGTCGGGCGGCATGCGCCAGCGGGTCGGCATCGCGATGGCGCTGGCGAACGAGCCGGAGATCATCATCGCGGACGAACCGACGACGGCGCTCGACGTGACGGTGCAGGCGCAGATCCTCTCGCTTCTCGACGATCTGCGCCGGGAGCGGGGGCTGGCGATCCTGTTCATCACCCATGATTTCGGCGTCGTCGGTCAGCTTTGCGACCGCGTGGCGGTCATGTATGCCGGCCGGATCGTCGAGGAGGGGCAGACGGAGGACGTACTGTCCGCGCCGGCCCATCCCTATACGAAACGGCTGATCGCCTGCGTGCCGGAGCTTGGCGGCGGACGGCGGCGGCTGGAGGCGATCCCCGGTCTGCCGCCGGCGGTCGATGCGCTGCCCGCCGGCTGCGCCTTCGCGCCGCGTTGCGCCAAGGCCGAGGCGGTCTGCAAGGCGGGCGATATCGCGCTAAATGGCGGCGCGCGCAAGGTGCGCTGCCTGAAGCCGGAGGTGGCGCTATGACGCTGGCGCTGACGACCCTGGATCTTGCCAAGACCTTCCCGGTGGGAAAACCGCTCTTCGGCCCGCCGAAGGCGCTTGTCCACGCGGTGCGACCAAC
>JBNKFC010000021.1:0-5654 GCA_050289105.1 Paracoccaceae bacterium
AGAACCGTCAGCGAGATCGCCACCCCCGGCAGGATCACCCGGATCGGGTAAAGCTGCATCTGGTCGACCGCGTCGAACAGGATCCGCCCCCAGGTCGGAAAGTCCGGCGGGAAGCCGAGGCCGAGGAACGACAGGGCGCTCTCGGTGATGATCGCATTGGCGATGCCAAGCGTTGCCGAGACCATGATCGGGCTCATGACGTTGGGAAGGATGTGCCGCAGCACCATCCGCCGCGACGGCGTGCCGATGGAGCGCGCGGCGAGCACGTATTCGCGCTCCTTCAGCGCCAGCACCTCGCCGCGCACGATCCGTGCGGTCTGCATCCAGCTCGTGACGCCGATGGCGAAGACGATGAGGAAGAAGATCCCTGTCTCCGGTCCGAAACGCTGCGACAGCGGCTCGCGGAAGAGCGTCACCATCAGGAGGAGGAGCGGCAGCAGCGGCAGCGACAGGAAGAGGTCGGTCAACCCCATCAGGAAGCCCTCGGTGCGCTTGAAGAACCCGGCGACGACCCCGATCAGCGTGCCGAGGAAGAGCGACAGCAGCATCGCGGTCATGCCGACCGCGATGGAGACCTTGCCGCCGGCCATGAGCCGTCCGAGAAGGTCGCGGCCAAGCTGGTCGGTGCCGAAGGGATGCGCCCCGCTCGGTCCCTGGTTGCGGGCGCGGATGTCGACGAAGGTCGGGTCGATCGACCAGATCCACGGACCGACGATCACTGCGAAGAGGATCAGCGCGAAGATGACGAGCCCCGCCAAGGCGCCCTTGTGCGTCTTGAACTGGTCCCAGACGTCCCACCACTGGTTGCGGGGCGGCTTCAGCGCGGCATCGACCTTCTGGGCGGTGAGATCAGTCATAGCGGATCCTCGGGTCAAGGATGCCGTAAAGGATGTCGGCGATCAGGTTGAAGAGCACCGTCAGCGCGGCGAAGATGAAGGTCAGCGTCTGCACCATCGGCAGGTCGTTGGCGTAGATCGCCGTGATCAGGAGCTGGCCGAGTCCGTTCACCTTGAAGACCTGCTCGGTGATGATCGCACCGCCGAAGATCGTCGGAATGCCAAGCGCGATCACGGTGATCACCGGGATCAGCGAATTTCTCAGGACGTGCTTCAGCACCACGACCTTCTCGCTCATCCCCTTGGCGCGGGCGGTGCGGACATAGTCCTGCCCGAGATTGTCGAGCATCGAGGCGCGCATGAAGCGGCTGATCTGGCTGGCGTTGAAAAGCGCGAGCACGGTCACCGGCATGATCATCTGCTTGACCTGCTTCCAGAAGCTCGCCGCATCCGTCACCTTCAGCGTCGTGTCGTAGATCGAGGGGAACCACTGCAGCTTGACCGCGAAGACGATGATCAACACGACACCGGTGAAGAAGGTCGGAACCGAGAAGCCGATCATCGAGACGAAGGTGCCGATCTGGTCGAACCAGCTGTATTGCCGATAGGCCGAGATGATGCCGATCGGGATCGCGATGATCACGCCGACGAGGTAGGCGAGCCCGACCACCCAGAGCGTCTGCGGAAGCCGTTGCCAGATCACGTCCATCGCCGGCGAGCGGAACTGCCAGGACACGATGCGTTGGCCGCCCTCGCTGAGCGACGTGCCGAACCAATTGTCGAGCATGTAAAGCGGTTCGGTCCAGAAGAACTGCTTGAGCCAGAGCAGGTAGCGCACCCAGCCCGGCTGATCGAGGCCGAGAGCCGCGCGCATCTTTTCACGCACTTCCGGCGGCACCGTCAGCGGCTGATCGGCAAGGGGATCGCCGGGCGCGAGTTCCAGGATCATGAAGATGACGAGACTGATGAACAGAAGCGTCGGGATCGCGATCAGCAACCGTCTGAGCGTGTAGGTGAGCATCGGCGTCTCGGTTCATCAGTTCGAGGAAAGGGCGGAGCGCAGCCCCGGACAAGCGCCCGGGGCTGCGTCGGCGTCAGGTCACTTGATCCGGAACCAGTCCGAAGCGTTCCACAGCTCGCTGTCCCAGGTGTTCAGGACAACACCGCCGAGCGAGTTCGCATGAGCGGAGTTGCGGCCGCGATCGACGAGCGGAACGACGACGAAGCTGTCCTTGGTCAGCATGTCGTTGAGCTTTTTGGCGATCTCGGCGCGCTTCTCGAGCTCGCCGGTCTTGGAAAGCTCGGCCGCCAGCGCGTCGTAGTCCGCGTTGCAGTAGCGGTTGATGTTCTCGCCCTGCCAACCGTTGTCCGGGCCCGGGATCTTGTTGCAGAGATACTGCGCGAGATACGGCTCGGGATCGGTGCCGTCGAAGTTGTTGGCGTACATTTCCACGTCCGCATAGAACTTCTGGAACGTGTCCGGCGAACCGGGATCGCCACCGAAGTAGACCGAGGCGTCGACGTTCTTCAGCTCGGTCTCGACCCCGATTTCCGACCACCACTGCTTGATCAGCGCCTGGAAGTCCTGACGGACGGCGTTCGTGGAGGTCTGGTAGAGCAGGTGCAGCCGCTGACCGTCCTTCTCGCGGATGCCGTCCGCTCCGGGCACCCAGCCGGCTTCATCCAGGAGCGCCTTGGCGCCCTCGATGTCCTGCGTGAGGCATCCGGTGTTGTCGGAGGCGTACATTTCCGGCGCGGGCACGAGGTTGCAGGTCGGACGACCGGCCGAGCCGTAACCGATCTCGACCAGCAGGTTGCGGTCGATCGCCATGCTGAGCGCCTGGCGGACCTTGATGTCCGACAGGATCGGGTGGGCGTGCTTCACCGTCGAACGCTCGCCTTCCGGCAGGTTGGGCGAGGGATCGGTCATGTTCATCTCGATCCGCTCGACGAGCGTACCGAAGGCGTTGATGACCTTGCCCTTGCCGGCCGCCTCCATGCCCGCAAGCACGTCCGGTGCAAGCTGGAGGTTCCAGGCATAGTCGAACTCGCCGGTCTCAAGCACCGCGCGGCCGGCCGCAGCCGCATCGCCGCCGCCCTTGAAGGTGACCGTCGCGAAGGCCGGCTTGGCCGGGTCGCGGTAGTTCGGGTTGGCTTCCATCTGGATCACGTCGTTCGGCTTGAACTCGGTGACACGGAAGGGGCCGGTGCCGATCGGGCCGAAGTTGGCGTCCGTGCACTGCTGCGCGGCGGCGCCGAGGCAGTTCTCGAACTGCGCCTTCTGGATGATCGGCGAGGTGGAGCCGACGAAGGCGTTGTAGGGGTTCGGCTTCGGCGCGGTGAAGGTGACCTTCACGGTCAGGTCGTCGAGCGCCTCGACGGTCTGGATGCCTTCGTAGCGCGCGGCCTGCGAGCAGCCACCCTCGGGATGGGTGCAGTATTCGTAGGAGAAGACCACGTCGGCCGAGGTTACGGGCGACCCGTCGGACCACAGAAGGCCCGACTTCAGCTTCCAGGTGATCGTCGTCAGATCCTCCGAAACGCCGCCATTCGCGAGCGTCGGCACGTCTTCGGCGAGGCGCGCGAAGAGCTCGCCCTTTTCGTTGAAGCCGGCCAGCGGCTCGACGATGAGCGAGGACGACTCGACGTCCTTGGTGCCCGACGACAGGTAGGGGTTCAGAATCGAGGGCGCCTGCCAGTAGATGATGTTCACCTGGCCGTCCGCGCCCCGTTCCGCGAAAGCCGCGGGGGCGAGCGCGAAGGCCGCGGCCGCGCCCAGAAGGGCTGTCTTCAGTTTCATGTCATACTCCTTGTTGGGTGCTCGTGGATGCCTCAGGTGCCGCGGTTTTTCCGGCGGTCGTCTTGGTGTCGGCGTAAAGGTGGCAGGCTGTGTAGCGTCCCGGCTCCACTTCGCGGAACGCCGGTTCGACCGACCTGCAGATATCCATCACCTTGGGGCAGCGGGTGCAGAAGTTGCAGCCTTGGGGCGGGTTGGCGGGCGACGGCACGTCCCCCGTCAGGATGATCCGGCGCCGTTCGGTCTCCACGTCCGGATCTGGTTCCGGCACGGCGGAGAGAAGCGCCTGCGTATAGGGATGGAGCGGGGTCGCGTAGAGGTCGTCGCGCGGCGCGAGCTCCACGATCTGCCCGAGATACATGACCGCGACCCGATCGGCGATGTGGCGCACCATCGAGAGGTCGTGGCTGATGAAAAGGTAGGTCAGGCCGAGCCGGTCCTGAAGCTCTTCCAGAAGGTTCACGACCTGCGCCTGGATCGAGACGTCCAATGCGGCGATCGGTTCGTCGCAGACGATGAATTTCGGATTGAGCGCGAGTGCCCGGGCGATGCCGATCCGCTGCCGCTGGCCGCCGGAAAACTCGTGCGGATAGCGGTTGGCGAAATTGCGGTTGAGCCCGACCTGATCCATCAGCTCGTAGATCCGGTCGAGCTTCTGGGCTTTCGTGAGGCTGGTGTGTTCTTCAAGCGGCTCGCCGATGATCGCGGCGACGGTCATGCGGGGATTGAGGCTCGCCTGTGGGTCCTGGAACACCATCTGCATCGTCGGGCGGAGCGTCCGCAGGTCGGACTGGGCCGCACTGGCGATCTCTCGCCCGTCGATGCGGATGGATCCGGCAGTCGGGTCGTAGAGACGCAGGATCACCCGGCCGCAGGTGGATTTGCCGCAGCCACTTTCGCCGACAAGTCCGAGCGTCTCGCCCTCTAAGATGTCGAAGGTGACGTTGTCGACCGCCTTCACGTCGCCGACATGCCGGCGAAAGATGCCCGCCGTGATCGGGAAGTACATTTTCAGGCCCGCCACCTCGATCAGCTTGCGGCGGCCAGCCTGCGGGGCGGTGTCAAGCATCGGCGGCTCCGGTCTCGGGGTCCCAGAAACAGGCCGCGTCATGGCCCGGCCCGACCGGGCGGCGGATCGGGTTTTCTCGTTCGCAGCGTTCGAAGGCATGCGGGCAGCGGCGGCGGAAGGCGCAGGCCGTCGGTGCTTCGGTCAGGATCGGTGGCTGCCCCTCGATCACGTTCAGCTTGGCCTCGCGTGCGCCGCGGACCGACGGGATGGTTTTGAGAAGGGCGCGCGTATAGGGATGGCGCGGGTTGCGGAACAGCTCCTTCGCGGGCGCCTGTTCGACGATCTGGCCGCCATACATCACGATGACCCGGTCGGCGATCCCGGCGATGACGCCGAGATCATGGGTGATCCAGACGATCGCCATGCCGAGTTTCTGGCGCAGGTCCTTCACCAGTTCGATGATCTGCGCCTGGATCGTCACGTCGAGCGCGGTCGTCGGCTCGTCCGCGATGAGGACCTTGGGGTCGCAGGCAAGCGCGATGGCGATCATCACCCGTTGCCGCATGCCGCCGGAAAACTGGTGCGGGTAATCCTTCAACCGGCGTTCGGCATCCGGTATCCCGACCAGTTCCAGAAGCTCCTTCGCGCGTTTGCGTGCGGCCGCCTTGTCGAGCCCCATGTGCTTGCGAAGCGGCTCCATGATCTGGAAGCC
Organism: Paracoccaceae bacterium; assembly: GCA_050289105.1. Taxonomy (GTDB): domain Bacteria; phylum Pseudomonadota; class Alphaproteobacteria; order Rhodobacterales; family Rhodobacteraceae; genus Albidovulum. The sequence goes on from JBNKFC010000021.1 coordinate 5,355, forward strand.
GACATTGAAGACCGGATTGAGCGAGGTCATCGGGTCCTGGAAGATGAAGCCGATATCGGCGCCGCGCACATCGCGCAGATGCTCTTGCGAGCATTTCAGGAGATCCTCGCCGCCGAAAAGCACCTGGCCGTCGCGCACATCCGCAGGGGGCGAGGGCAGCAGACCGATCAGCGACATCATCGTCACCGACTTGCCCGAGCCGCTTTCACCGACGACGCCCAGAAGCTCGCCCGGTTTCAGGTCGAAACTGACGGAATTGACGGCGTGAACCTCGCCGCCGCGAGTCCTGAAAACCGTCTT
>JBNKFC010000022.1:0-2486 GCA_050289105.1 Paracoccaceae bacterium
AAGCTTGACAGGCGGTCCCCTGCGCCCCAAACCCGGCCGAACCTTCGAAAGGATCCGCCGATGCCGCAAGCCGATGACCGCCTGATCGTCGCTCTCGACGTGCCGAATGCCCTTGCCGGGCTCGAACTCGCAGAACGTCTTGGCGACCGGGTGAGCTTTTACAAGATCGGCCTCGGCATGCTGACCGGCGGTGGGCTGGCGCTCGCCAACGAACTGAAACAGGACCACGGCAAGCGCATCTTCCTCGACATGAAGCTCTTCGACATCGGCGCGACAGTCGAAGCTGCCGTGCGGGGCCTCGCGCAGTACGATCTCGACTTCCTGACGGTCCACGGCGACCCCAATGTCGTCCGCGCTGCGAAAGAGGGTGCGGCGGGAAAAGACCTGAAGATCCTCGCCGTGACGATCCTCACCTCGCTGGACCGAGCCGATCTCGACGCCGCGCTGATCCGGCCAGGCGATGTGTCCGAAATCGTCACCGAACGCGCCTCACGCGCTTTTGCCGCGGGTGCCGACGGGGTCATTTCCAGCCCGCAGGAGGCGTCCCTGATCCGCACGCTGCCCGAGGCGGCGGGCAAGCTCATCGTTACGCCGGGGGTAAGGCCTCATGGCAGCGACCTTGGCGACCAGAAGCGGATCGCCACGCCGGCCCAGGCCATTGCCGCCGGCGCCAATCACGTCGTCGTCGGGCGGCCGATCTGGGCCGCCTCGGATCCGGCCGCGGCAACCGAGGCGATCCTGGCCGAGCTTGCGTCGCCCCAGGCCCGGCATCCGAACGGCTGAACGGTCGGACGGCAACTCCGTTCGGGCGGTGCTATCATCGGACCGTTCGTCCCGATGGAGGCCCCGGCCATGTCAGATCTGCAGCCCCCGGCAGACCACTCCGGCCAAGAGCTCGTCCTCTCCTATATCGCCGTGCGCCAGGCGCTCGGTTATCTGGGATATTTCCTGCCCGCCGCGCTTCTGATCCACGCGGCCCTTCCCGGCCATCGCCTCGAAGCCTCGATCAGCGACTACTACTATACATCTATGGGCGGAGTGCTGACCGGAACGTTGTCGGCGATCGGCGTCTTTCTCATCTCGTACCGCGGCTACGACGCCGAACCGGGCGAGCGGCTTTCAGACAAATGGCTGGCCCGCATCGCGGGCGTAGCCGCACTCTCCGTGGCACTGCTACCGGTGCACCGAGAGGGTTATCCGGTCTGTACCGGCGAGCCGCGCGTCTGTTGGGTCTTCGGGGCATCGGCCCATGCCGAGATTCTGCACTATGCGGCGGCTTTTGTGTTCTTCCTCTGCCTCGCGCTCTTTTCGATTGTGCAGTTCCCGCGGGGTGAGCGGGACGGCGAGGGGCGGCTCGAATGGACGGCCCGGACCTTCGTCTTTCTCACCTCCGGCGCGACGATCCTGGCGATGATGGTGGCAATCCTGCCCTATTTCCTCGCTGGACCGGAGGTGCGGGCGGACCTGTCGGCGAACCACTATCTCTTCTGGTGTGAAACGATCGCGATCATTGCCTTCGCGACCTCATGGCTGACCAAGGGCCGCGCGGTCAGGACGCTGCTCGGGGCCATGTCCCGCATGGGCGGCGGAGCCTGACCCGGCTCCGCCTTTCGTCTCTGCGCCTACTCGGTCGCGGGAACCGGCGCAGGATCGGCAGGAAGCGGCGTCGCCGCGTTCTCCGGACCGGCCACGCCCGGCGTGGACTGAAGATCGCCGCCGGCGTTACTGCCCGCCATCCAGATGACGATCGCGAGTGCTGCGACGATGACGCCAACGAGGAGCAGAACGCCACCGACCCCACTTTCACGGTGCATCTGTCCGCGCGCCCGCGACGGATCGTAGGAGGAGCGGCCGTACATGTGCTGTTCATAGTCCATGAATGGCTCCTTTCCGTTAGGACTGAAGCTAGAGAATCGGCTCTATCGCAGCCGGATTCCATAAGCGGATTTCTTCTCAGCCATGCACGGCCGAAATGCCCCCCTGAGCCCGCGTATTTCCGCCGAGTCGCTCTGATATATCAGGAAAATTCCAGCGCGAGACGGGGGGAATTCCCGTTGCTCCGACGCGCGCGTACGGCCTGTCCGACCGGCTATGGCACGATCTTGCAGAATCGTAGGACCGCGCGAAGGCCGCCGGCACCCCGCCACCCCTTCCGGACCTGCGGTCAGAAGCCCGAAAGACTCCTTAGAATGTCGGGGGCGTACAAGCCGAGACGATGACGCATTCCTCGGGCCCGGGATTGCGGAACCGGTGCGGCGTGCGGCTGTTGAAGAGGTAGCCGTCGCCCGCGCTCAGAAGCTGCGTCTCCTCCCCGACGGTGACGAGCACCTGACCGGCGATCACGAAACCCGCCTCCTCGGCGTCGTGGCTGTAAAGCTCGGGCCCGGTATCGGCGCCCGGCGCATAGGTCTCGTAGAGCATCTGAAGCGCGGCGGCACCCGGCCGACCGATTTGGCGGAAGACGACGCCGGCGCCGGCCTCCCCCA
>JBNKFC010000023.1:0-6196 GCA_050289105.1 Paracoccaceae bacterium
GCCGCGGGATGAAGGTCGCGCGCGACGAGAGCGAACTGGAAATCGCCTTCCGGACGGCCCGTTCCGAGGCCAAGGCGGCCTTCGGAAACGACGAGTGCTACATCGAGAAATACCTGCAAAAACCGCGCCATATCGAAATCCAGGTGTTCGGAGACGGCAAGGGAACGGCGGTCCATCTCGGCGAACGCGACTGTTCGCTCCAGCGCCGGCACCAGAAGGTTTTCGAGGAAGCCCCGGGTCCGGTCATCGACCCGGAGACCCGCGCCCGGATCGGCAAGACCTGTGCCGATGCGGTCGCCAAGATCAACTATATCGGCGCGGGGACGATCGAGTTCCTCTACGAGGACGGCGAGTTCTACTTCATCGAGATGAACACGCGGCTCCAGGTCGAACATCCGGTGACCGAAGCAATCTTCGGCGTCGACCTCGTGCGCGAGCAGATCCGGGTGGCCGACGGCTATCCGCTTTCCTTCACCCAGGACGAGCTCGAGGTGAACGGCCACGCGATAGAGGTGCGTATCAATGCCGAGAAGCTGCCGAGCTTCTCGCCCTGCCCCGGCAAGATCACCCAGTATCACGCGCCGGGCGGACTCGGCGTTCGGATGGATTCCGCTTTGTACGACGGCTATTCGATCCCGCCCTACTACGACAGTCTGATCGGAAAGCTCATCGTCCATGGCCGCGACCGGCCCGAAGCCCTGGCACGGCTGAAGCGGGCCTTGTCGGAACTTATCGTCGACGGCGTCGACACGACGATCCCGCTCTTCCACGCGCTCTTGCAGGAAGAAGACATCCAGACCGGGAAATACTCGATCCACTGGCTGGAAAAGTGGCTGGCCCAGGAATTCGGCTGACCGGCATGGCGGCGCTGAGGAGACATCCGTCAGCGCGGCCGCATCAGGCAAGTCCCTCGCCTTTTGTGCTTTTCCCGGAAATAGTCGGGCAACGGCCCACGCCGGCCGCGCGGCACCGTTTCCCAGTCGAGCCACGCGCAGTCATAGCCGAGCACGTCGGCCATCAGCTCCATCGCCTTGTGGCTCGGGACGCCGATGAGCGTCCGATCGAACGCCTCGGCGTTCGGGATTGCGTTCAGGTCGTTGTCGGTCATCTCGGGCATGACCCGGATCACGGCGTTCTGATCCATGGCAAACTCGCTGTCGACGATGATCAGCCGTGGCGCGAGCCGGTGGATCAGCCGGAAGAGCAGGAAGTGGTCCATGACATGGTAGAGAATGCCGAGGACACCGACCACGTCATAGGATTGGCCGGCCGCGATCTCGGCCCGAAGGCCGTCGAAGATATCGCCGCATTTCAGCGTGACCTTGTCGCGCGGCCGGCCCTCGGGGAAAGACGCGAAGCGGTCGATGAGGCTTTGGCGCCCCTCGATCCCGACGACCTCGCGCGCGCCAGACGCCGCGAAGGCATAGGCCCAGCGGCCGTCATGCGCGGCAAGGTCAAGGACACGCGCCCCGGCAAGATCGTCCTTCAGGGGCCGGATGAGCATCTGGTAGCGTTCGTTCAGCCGCGCGACGGATCGGGCATCCTCGGCGTAACGGTCGATGCCGGTCAGGAAATCAAAAAACGCCATGCCCGCTCCGATGGACGCAACCCGCGCCGCAGCCTGCTCCTTGCATGAAGAAGTCCGGTCCGCATGTCTAGATCCGTCGACGCGCAACTGATGCTCAGCGCCTATGCCCAAGGCATATTTCCGATGGCAACCGCACGCGACGACGACGACCTCCATTGGGTCGACCCGAAATTGCGCGGCATTTTCCCATTGGACAATTTCCACATATCCCGGTCACTTGCCCGCGCGATCCGGCGCGATAACTACGAAATTCGAACGGATTCCGCCTTTTCCGAGGTTGTCCGCCAGTGTGCGGCGCGCCCCGAGACCTGGATCAATGCCTCCCTCTTCGCGCTCTATGACGAGCTCCACGAGATGGACCATGCCCATTCGCTGGAAGTGTGGCAGGGGGGCGAACTCATCGGCGGCGTCTTCGGGCTTACCCTTGGCGGGGCCTTTTTCGGAGAAAGCATGTTCTCGACCCGCACCAACGCTTCGAAGATCGCATTGGCCTATCTCGTGGACCGGCTGAAACTGGGCGGGTTCGTCCTTTTCGACACGCAATTCCTGACGCCGCATCTGGCATCGCTCGGCGCGATCGAAATCCCCCGCGCAGAATATCGGGAACGTCTGGCTGAGGCCCTGAAACGGAACGCCGATTTCAACCGCGCCGAAACGCCGGCCCCTCAGCTGCTTTTGCAGCGCAGAACCCAGATGTCGTAGCGCGGATCATCGAGGGCCGACAGGGCCGGGCTCGACGCGATCATCCAGCCTGCGAAGACCGTTGTTCCCGATGTCGTATCGGTGATCGACAGCTCCGCATAAGCGTTCGACGAGGGGTCTTCGACCGGATACCGGCAATCGCCGAGGGTCACGGCCAAACGGCCGATGGTTGCCGTCCCACCCCGCGCCAGATCAAGGTCGGTCGTTTCGCCCGACACCTTGTCGAGCCCACGCAAGATGGCGCCCGGGGCGCTCGCGACCTCTTCGGCAGACGCAAGTCCGGCGCCGAACAGCGCCACGACAACCGCCAGCGCGACCTTCACGGCGCCGCCGTATCGGTCGGCTCACCCGAGGCGGCTCCGACGAATTTCATCATGAGGGCGATCATGCTGACCGCACCTTGGGTATCCTCGATCTCCGACCCGGGCGCCAGATCCATCGGGCTGCCACCCGGCAGGATCTCGACGAAGGCGCCGCCGAGAAGCCCTTCAGAGGCGACGACGATGGTGCTGTCGTCGGGCACAGCCACATCCTTGCGCACCGTCACCCGCGCATCCGCGAAGAACGTCTTCGGGTTGAGCGTCAGGTCGGTTACGGTGCCGATCTTGACGCCCGCCAAACGCACATCGGTGCCCACGGAGATACCTTCGACCGAGCGGAAACTGGCCGTCAGCTCGTAGCTGTCGGTGGCCCGGGTCAGACCCTCGCCGTTGCTTGCATAGACAAGAAATCCAAGGGCCGCTGCCAGGACGCCCGCGCCGGTCAGAACTTCTGTGACGTTCTCGGCCATCTCTATTCCGGGCTCCACGCCTCGTAATCGCGACGCTCGGCCGGGGCGGCGCGGCGGATGGATCCGGCGGGGGCATAGGCCAGCGCGGTGCCGGTCAGGTTTTCCTGATGCGGCTTTTCCCAGGGCTTGTGCTTGAGTGCGGCCTTGGTCGGCGGCTCGTCCCAGGTGAAATGCAGCCAGCCGTGCCAGTCCGGGCTGATGCGCGAGGCCTCGCTCTCACCGTTGTAGATCACCCAGCGCCGCTTGCCGTCGCGGGTCTGGTAAAAGACGTTGCCCTGATCGTCCTCGCCCACCTTCACGCCCTTGCGCGCGGTGAAAAGCTGGGTGCCGAGCGTCTGGCCGTTCCACCAGGTCAGGAGACGAAGCAGGAAGTTCATGGGCACTCTCCGGTAAGTCCTGCCCCCTTATAGCGCAGGCGCGGGCGAGGTCTAGGGGATAGCGCCACGCGGGCCTACCTGCGGAAGCGGTCCGTCCGGATGCGTCCCGCGAGACGGCGCGTCGAGGCATAGAGGTGGTATGTGCCATCCGTCAGGTCGCGCGCATAGAAGGCGCCCGGCGTCAGAAATGCATCCTTTATCTCCGCCACGATGTCCGAGGGAAGCGCCGCCCAGCACTGCGTCAGCGGATCGTCGCCGAAACTGGACTGCAGTAGCATCGGGGTCGGCCTCCAGATGCCGCCAAAGCGGAACAGCCGATCCGTGAGCGCTCGGGGCGCCGGCGGATCGAGAGGTGGGTTTTCCGTCAGCCGCACGAAGACATGGGAGCATTTCGGCACAACCTTGCCGTTCGTGTACTGGCTGCTCAGGATATCGTCGAACGCAAGCACCCCGTCGAAAACGGCATGCGCGTAGTCAGGTTGGTAAAAGTTGGGCGGGCGGGCGGTCCCAAAGACTTCGTCCAGGAAACGGCCGCGAACAATAAGGACGGTGGCGCAGAGCAGGAGAACGAGAAGCACGGCAAACAGTCGACTGATCACCCCGAAAACACCCAGTGCGACATTGTCTACCAGATCGCCGCACAGAGCCGGCCGCGCCGGAATATCACCCCGCCGTCGCGGCCTTCTCGGCCTTGGTGTCGGCGTGGATCAGGAGCGGCTTCGCGCCCGAGTCGACCGCCTCCTCGTTGACCACGACCTCTTCGACCGAGGACATGCCCGGAAGCTCGAACATCGTGTCGAGGAGGATATCCTCCATGATCGAGCGCAGCCCCCGCGCGCCGGTCTTGCGCTTGATCGCGCGCTTGGCGATGGCGGTCAGCGCATCGGCGGTGAAGGTCAGTTTCACGTCCTCGATGTCGAAAAGCCGCTGGTATTGCTTGACCAGCGCGTTCTTCGGCTCGGTCAGGATCGTCACCAGCGCGGCTTCGTCGAGGTCGATCAGCGTTGCGATGACCGGCAGACGACCGACAAATTCGGGGATGAGACCGAATTTCAGGAGGTCCTCGGGCTCAAGCTCGGTGAAAAGCTCGCCCACGCCGCGCGCATCCGGATCCTTGACCTCGGCGCCGAAGCCGATGGCCGAACCCTTGCCCCGCTGGGCGATGATCTTCTCGAGCCCGGCGAAGGCGCCGCCACAGATGAAGAGGATATTCGTCGTGTCCACTTGCAGGAATTCCTGCTGTGGATGCTTGCGCCCGCCCTGCGGCGGCACGGAGGCGACGGTGCCTTCCATGATCTTCAGAAGCGCCTGCTGCACGCCCTCCCCGCTCACATCGCGGGTAATCGAGGGGTTGTCGGACTTCCGCGTGATCTTGTCGACCTCGTCGATATAGACGATGCCGCGCTGCGCGCGCTCGACGTTGTATTCGGAGGCCTGAAGCAGCTTGAGGATGATGTTTTCGACATCCTCGCCGACATAACCGGCTTCGGTCAGCGTGGTCGCATCGGTCATGGTGAAGGGCACATCAAGGATGCGGGCCAGCGTCTGCGCCAGCAATGTCTTGCCGCAGCCCGTAGGCCCGATCAGCAGGATGTTCGACTTCGCCAGTTCGATATCGGCGGATTTCGACGCGTGGTTCAGGCGCTTGTAATGGTTGTGCACGGCGACCGACAGCACGCGCTTGGCGTGCTCCTGACCGATGACATAGTCATCGAGCACCTTGCAGATGTCGCGCGGGGTCGGCACCCCGTCCGAGGATTTGAGGCCGGAGGACTTCGTCTCCTCGCGGATGATGTCCATGCAAAGCTCGACGCATTCATCGCAGATGAAGACCGTCGGGCCGGCGATCAGCTTGCGCACCTCGTGCTGGCTCTTGCCACAGAAAGAGCAGTAGAGAGTGTTCTTGCTGTCTGTGCCTGAGTTCGTTGCCATCGTCACCCTCTGCGGCCTGTTCGCAAATCGTTCATCGTCTTTCTGACTGCCCTTTTCGACAAGATTAGGGCAGCCACCATGTCACCACAATGCCAAAATACCCTACCCCGCGTCACGCTTTCGGGGGGCTATCGTGACTATTTGCCTTCTTCGCCAGGACGGGCTTCAAGAATTTCGTCGATCAGACCCCATTCCTTGGCATCCTCGGGCGACATGAAATTGTCGCGCTCCAGCGCCGCCTCGACCTTCTTGACCGGCTGTCCGGTGTGCTTGTGGTAGATCTGGTTCAGCCGATCCTTCAGCTTCTGGGTCTCTTGCGCGTGGATCATGATGTCCGTCGCCTGGCCCTGATAGCCGCCCGAAGGCTGGTGCACCATGATCCGGCTGTTCGGCAGCGAGAACCGCATGCCCTTTTCCCCGGCTGTCAGGAGAAGCGAACCCATCGAGGCCGCCTGACCGATGACCAGCGTCGAGACTTTCGGCCGGATATACTGCATCGTGTCGTAGATCGAGAGGCCCGAGGTCACGACACCGCCGGGCGAGTTGATGTACATCGCGATTTCCTTGGACGGATTCTCCGCCTCGAGGAACAGGAGCTGGGCGCAGATCAGCGTCGACATGCCGTCATGAACCGGGCCGGACAGGAAGATGATCCGCTCCTTCAAAAGGCGCGAGTAGATGTCATACGCCCTTTCCCCGCGGGAGGTCTGCTCGACCACCATCGGCACGAGGGTATTCATGTAAAGATCATAGGGGTCTTTCATCGTCGTCCGCCTGTCGCTGTTCCCGGGTGAATGCTTATGCTCA
>JBNKFC010000024.1:0-6740 GCA_050289105.1 Paracoccaceae bacterium
GCCGAACGCGAACAGTTTGGCCAGAAGATCGGCAAGTTTCAGGGAATATCCTTTAAACTTGCGGATATGGCGATGGAACTTAAAGCAGCCGAACTTCTGACGCGCGAAGCGGCATGGAAGTACGATCAGGGCACGGTCACCGAAACCGATATGTCGATGGCCAAGCTGAAGGCGACCGAGACTTTGGCCTTCATCGCCGATGAGGCGATCCAGATCCATGGTGGCATGGGGCTGATGGACGAGCTGCCGCTGGAACGCATCTGGCGGGACGCACGTGTGGAACGCATCTGGGAAGGCACGTCCGAAATCCAGCGCCACATTATCAGCCGCGAGCTTCTGCGCCCGCTCGGTGCCTGAAACTTTCTTGCCTCCGGCGGGAGTATTTATGAACAGAAGAAGAAACGGTCGGTTAACCATGTTCGGCCAGTCTGACAGGGCGGTACAGGCGGGAGCGCCGATGACCGCAACAGGAGAAGGCACCCCGTCGCCGGCGGCGGGGCGGGGTGCTGATCTTTCCTTCTTCTGTTTTCAAATACACTCGGGGGTCAGGGGGCAGACAGCCCCCGGCGCTCGCCATGGGAGCGGATTCCGGTCATGACGCGCGACCTCTCCCGGCTTCTTCGCCCCCGCTCCATCGCCGTGATGGGCTCGGTCTGGGCCGAGAACGTCATCGCCCAGTGCCGAAAGATGGGATTTGCCGGGCCAGTCTGGCCGGTCCATCCAACCAAGGCCGAGATCGGCGGACTAAAAGCATACCCGTCGCTCGCGGACCTTCCCGATGCGCCTGACGCGACCTTCATCGGTGTGAACCGCCACGCCACTGTCGATGTCGTGGGGGAGCTCGCCGCGATGGGCGCAGGTGGCGCAATCTGCTTCGCATCGGGCTGGACTGAAGCAGGCGAAGCGGAGCTGCAAGACCGGCTCGTCGCGACCGCAGGCGGGATGCCGATCCTCGGGCCGAACTGCTATGGCGTCATCAACTACCTCGATGGCGCGCTTCTCTGGCCCGACCAGCATGGCGGACGGCGGGTGGAGCGGGGGGTGGCCCTTCTCAGCCAGTCCTCGAATATCGTCATCAACCTCACGATGCAGGCGCGCGGCCTACCGGTCGCCTATGTTGCCTGCCTCGGCAATGCGGCGCAGATCGGTCTCGCCGAGCTTGCCGGCGCGCTTCTCGCGGACGAGCGGGTGACGGCGATCGGCATGTATGTGGAGGGCATCGACGATGCCCCGGCTTTCGCAGCGCTTGCCGAGGCGGCGCGTGTGGCGGGGAAGGGCGTGGTCTGCCTGAAGTCCGGAAAGACCGAGGCCTCACAGACCGCGGCCGCCTCGCACACCGCATCCCTCGCCGGCGGTGGCGCGGCCTCGTCCGCCTTCCTTCGGCAGGCCGGCGTGGCGGAGGTGAACACCCTGCCGGAACTCCTCGAAACGCTGAAGATCTTCCATGTTCACGGCCCCCGAATCGGCCGCCGGCTTTGCTCGCTTTCCTGTTCGGGTGGGGAGGCGGGACTGGTCTCCGACCTCGCGCAGCCGTTCGGGCTGGATTTCCCGCCGCCGTCGGAGGCGCAGCGGACACGGCTTGGCGAGATCCTCGGTCCGATCGTGACCATCGCCAATCCCCTGGACTACCACACCTTCATCTGGGGCGACGGGCCGCGAACGACGGATGTCTTCTCGACGATGCTCGCGGGTTACGACGCCGGGATCTTCGTCATCGACCCGCCGCGCCCCGACCGCTGCGATCCGTCCTCGTTCCAGCCGGCGCTCGACGCCATCGTTGCGGCGGGGCGCGCGACCGGGAAGCCGGCCTTCCCCGTCGCCTCGCTGCCGGAGAATTTCGACGAGGAACGGGCCATCGCGATGATCGACCAAGGCATCGCGCCGCTGATGGGGCTCGACACGGCCCTCGGTGCGCTGAAAGCCGCGCAGACGGAGCCGGGGTGTCCGGGATGGCGGCCGGCGCCGGCGATTCCACCCCGCGCGACGCGGCTTCTGGATGAGGCTGAAGGCAAGCGATTGCTCGATGCCGCTGCCGTTCCGATCCCGCACGGGGTCATCGGCGCGACATTGGCAGAGGTGGCGGCCAAGGCGGCGGGTCTGACGCCGCCCCTTGCGCTCAAGGGCCTAGGCTTTGCCCACAAGACCGAAGCGGGCGCGGTACGGCTCGGGCTTGCCAATCTCGACGGGCAAGCTCAGATGCCGGGCGCCACTGGCTATCTTGTCGAGGAGATGGTGACGGGGACCATCGCCGAGATCCTGCTCGGGCTGCGGCGCGATCCGGTCTATGGCGTGACGCTGACCCTCGGGCTTGGCGGGGTGACGGCGGAGGTGCTTGCCGATACGGTGACGTTGGTCCTGCCGGTGACGGAGGCCGAGGTGCTGGAGGCGATGCGCCGGCTCAGGCTCTGGCCGCTTCTCGACGGCTATCGCGGCAGGCCGAGGGCCGACATGGCGGCGGTGGCGAAGATCGCGGCCGGGCTCGGGCAGGCCATGCTTGACCGGCCGGAACTGGAAGAAATCGAGATCAACCCCATCCTCGTTCGGGAAAACGGCGCGGTGGCGGTGGATGCGCTGATACGGGAGGCGATGTGATGGCTGAGATGGTGATGCGGACCGAGGGGCCGATCCGGACGCGCCGGGAGGGCGGGATCCTCGAAGTGACGCTCGACCGGCCCAAGGCCAACGCGATCGACCTCGCCACCAGCCGGATCATGGGGCTTACCTTCCGTGACTTCCGCGACGACGACACTTTGCGCGTCGCGATCCTGCGCGCCGAGGGCGAGAAGTTCTTCTGTCCGGGCTGGGACCTCAAGGCCGCCGCCGACGGGGACGCGGTCGATGGCGATTACGGGGTGGGCGGTTTCGGCGGCTTGCAGGAGCTTCCGAACCTCAACAAGCCGGTGATCGCGGCGGTGAACGGCATCTGCTGCGGCGGCGGGCTGGAGCTTGCCCTCTCGGCCGACCTCATCCTCGCCTCCGACAACGCCACCTTCGCGCTGCCCGAGATCCGGTCTGGGACCGTGGCAGACGCCGCCTCGATCAAGCTGCCGAAACGCATTCCGTATCACGTCGCGATGGATCTCTTGCTGACGGGCCGCTGGTTCGACGCCGAGGAGGCGTTGCGTTGGGGGCTTCTGAAAGAGATCACGACGCCCGAGGATCTTTTGCCGAAGGCGTGGGACCTCGCGCGGCTTCTCGAAAGCGGGCCGCCGCTCGTCTACGCCGCGATCAAGGAAGTCGTGCGGCAGGCCGAGGACATGCGGTTCCAAGACGCGCTGAACCGGATCACCAAGCGGCAGATGGCGACGGTGGACCGGCTCTATTCCTCGGAAGACCAGCTCGAAGGCGCGCGTGCCTTTGCCGAAAAGCGCGATCCCGTGTGGAAGGGGCGATGAGGACGCAAGATCGCTTGTGCGGGCCCTTGTGAGCTGATCGGGGTCAGGACCCCGGGAAATTTCATCTGCGCACGACGCCACTGGAAATTCGGCCATCGAAGTCCGACAGTGTCGATAGCCTCTTGGTGGCAGGTGATCTTGGGGAACGGCAATGACATGGAGTTGGGAACAGATTACCGCGATTGCCACGGTTCTCGGCGTGCTTGGCGGTTTGATCTCGGTCGGTTTCGTTGTTTACGAGGTCAGGCGCAACGCAGATGCGATTGAGGGTGCAACGGTCCAGGGGCTGATGTCGCTCGAAGTTCAGGTCTTTTCCATTCTGGCCGAGCACGCGGACGTCTATGAGCGGGGCGCCGCAGACTTGGCCAGCCTGACGTCCGGCGAACACTTCCTCTTCAACAGGCTGGTCGCGTGCAAGCTGTCTCTCCTGAACAGCGCCTTCGTCCAGTACGAGCAGCAGCTCATCGATGAAGAAGTCTGGCTTGCGTATGTGAGGGCCTTTCAAGAGGATAGTCAATCGCCGGGTTATCTGACGATCTGGCAAGCAATACAGTCCAGATATCCTGAGAACTTTCGCGAAAGCCTTCAGACAAATACCGTCGCCCCCCAAAAGCAGGCGGCCGTTTGATCATGCATCGCGGGGTCATTCGCCCCGTGGAAAGCGCTTGCTCTCTTCGAGGTTGTCGAGGTTCATGTGGTTGCGCATGTAGCGCTCGGAAGCCTTTTTCAGCGGCTGGTAATCCCACGGGAAATAGTCGCCGTTCCGCAGGGCCTCGTAGACGACCCAGCGGCGCGCCTGGCTTTGCCGCACCTCGGCGTCGAAGTGGGCGAGGTCCCAGCGCGCCTCCGACTTCGCCTTCAGGTCAGCCAGCGTGGCCGCATGGGCAGAGTCGTTCGCGAGGTTCGTCAACTCGTGCGGATCGGCCTCGAGATCGAAGAGCTGGTCCGGGTCGAGCGCGCATCGGTTCAATTTCCAGCGGCCCTCGCGCAGTGACACGAGCGGGGCGTAGGACGCCTCGGCCGCGTATTCCATCATCACCGGTTCGGTGCGGTCGGCTCCTCCGGCAAGCGGCACGAGACTTGTGCCGTCGGTCCAGGGCATGACCTCGTCCATGGAGACCCCGGCGATCTGGCAGAGGGTCGGCGTCACGTCGATAGTCGAGACTGGGGTGTCGATGTGCTTCGGCTCCAACTCCGGCGCAGCGATCATCAGCGGCACCCGTGAGGAGCCCTCATAGAAGTTCATCTTGAACCAGAGCCCGCGCTCGCCGAGCATGTCGCCGTGGTCGGAGACGAAGATGATCACCGCCTCCTGCCGCGTCGTCTCCAGTGCCTCCAGAATCGAGCCGATCTTGTCGTCGATATAGGAGATGTTGGCGAAATAGGCCCGGCGGGAGCGGCGGATATCCTCTTCCGTGATGGTGAAATTCCGCCAGTCGTTGGCATCGAAGATGCGTTTGGCGTGCGGGTCATGGTCTTCGTATGGCATCGCCGGCACCTCGGGCAGGAGATGCTCGCAATCCTCATAGAGATCCCAGTATTTCTTCCGGGCGACGTAAGGGTCGTGCGGATGGGTGAAGCTGACCGTTAGGCACCAGGGCCGGTCGTCGAGCCCTCGCGCGAGGTCGTAGACCTTGGCGGTCGCGTTGTAGGCGACCTCGTCGTCGTATTCCATCTGGTTGGTGATCTCGGCGACGCCCGCGCCGGTGACCGAACCCATGTTGTGATACCACCAGTCGATCCGCTCGCCCGGCTTGCGGTAGTCGGGCGTCCAGCCGAAATCGGCGGGATAGATGTCGGTCGTCAGCCGCTCCTCGAAGCCGTGAAGCTGATCGGGGCCGACGAAATGCATCTTGCCCGAGAGGCAGGTCTGGTAGCCGGCGCGGCGCAGATGGTGGGCATAGGTCGGGATGTCGGAGGCGAACTCGGCCGCGTTGTCATAGACTCCTGTCCGCGACGGCAATTGGCCCGACATGAACGAGGCGCGCCCCGGCGCGCAGAGCGGCGAGCCGGTATAGGCGTTGCGGAACCGCACCGAGCGGGCGGCGAGGCGCTTGAGGTTCGGCGCGTGCAGCCAATCCGCGGGGCCATCGGGAAAGAGCGTTCCGTTCAGCTGATCCACCATCAGAATCAGGATGTTGGGGCGGTCGCTCATTTCGGCTCTCCTCGCATCGGGTGGCGGCAGACTGGCAGGGCAGTCCGCTCTTCGCTGGTCGCTCTGCGACATCCTCGTGCCGCGACCGGCATGGCGGGCCGGGGCGTGTCCGTGCGACAGCTTGCAGGTGTCGGATAGGGGAGGTGCCATTGGACCGCAAGCTGCTGCTGATCATTCTTGACGGCGTGCCTTACGCGAACTGGCGGCGCTATTTCGGCAATCTCGAAGGGTGGGCCGCCGATGGCACGGCGCGGGTCTGGACGATGCGCTCGGTCCTGCCTTCGATCTCGGCCTCGTGCTATGCCTCGATCCATACCGGGGTCACGCCGCAGGTTCACAAGGTGACCTCGAACGAGACGATCTTCCGGGTGGCGGAGCCGGATATCTTCTCTGAAGTCGCCAAGGCCGGAGGCAGGACCGGCGCCGTTGCGCATTCCTTCTGGTCGTCCTTCTTCCACCGGCATCCCTTCGATCCGGTGCGCGACATCGAGTTTGACGAGGCTGAGGGGCCGATCCATCACGGCCGGTTCCACACGATGACGGGCTACGGCCACGACAACCAGATGACGCCCTGCGATCTCGACCTGTTCGCCACGCTGACAATGCTCTGTGAACGCAAGGGTATCGACTACGGGATGCTCCATACCTGCACGCTCGACAGCATGGGCCACCGCTTCGGGCATGACTGCATCCAGATGGACAAGGCCTGCTGCCTGATGGACGCGCAACTCGCGCCCTTCATTCCGCGCTGGCGGGCGGCCGGCTACGAGTTGATCGTGACCGCCGATCACGGCCAATCGATGCGCGGGCACCACGGGGGCGCGGGCGAGGATCAGCGCGACTTCGCGCTCTACTATTTCGGAGAAGCCGAGGGGCCGGCGGAAGACGCGGTCCTCGATCAGCTCGCGCTCGCCCCGACGATCCTCACACGACTGGGCGTGCCGGTTCCGGACACGATGGCCTCGCGGCCGTTCCTGGCCTGACTCAGCCGTCCGCGAAGGCCGCGATCGCGGCGGCGATCCTGAGGAAGCTTGCCCCCGCAACAGCCGACATGTGTCGGGCGCGCAGATAGCCGTGGACCAGCCCCTTTTCCTCGCAGCATTGTGCCCGGCCGCCCGCGGCGGTGATGCGTTCGGCATAGGCCGGGCCGTCTCCGGCGAGGGGGTCGCACTCGGCGGTGAAGATGGCTG
>JBNKFC010000025.1:0-4635 GCA_050289105.1 Paracoccaceae bacterium
GGCCGTCCCCTGGCCGAGGTTAAGACGCTCGCCGGCGTCTACGGCGCGGCCTATGAGGGTGACGAGGGGTTTGCGCAGATCCAGAAGGACGTGGAGGCCTTCGCCGAGGAAGAGGGCAGGCGGCCGCGCATGCTCGGGGTCAAGATGGGCCAGGAAGGCCACGACCGGGGTGCGAAGGTGATCGCCACCGCCTTCGCCGATATCGGTTTCGACGTCGACGTGGGCCCGCTGTTCCAAACGCCGGAAGAGGCGGCGCAGGACGCCGTCGACAACGATGTCCACATCGTCGGCATCTCCAGCCAGGCGGCCGGGCACAAGACGCTGGCGCCCAAGCTCATCGAGGCTTTGCGGGAAAAGGGCGCCGAGGACATCATCGTGATCTGCGGCGGCGTGATCCCGCAGCAGGACTACGATTTCCTCAAGAAGGCCGGGGTCAAGGCGATCTTCGGACCGGGCACGAACATTCCCGAGGCGGCGAAGGATATCCTGCGCCTCGTTCGGGAGGCGCGTGGCTGAACAGGAACGCGCCTGAGAAGCGTCGAGGTATCGGCGGCCACGCCGCGTTCGACCGCTGAAGTCATCACGAAGTGCGGCCGTGAAACACCCATGCCGGAAACAGGCCCCGTCCGTGTCAGTCACGGTCGGGGCTTTCCATTGGGTCAGTTGTGGATGGCGGGCGCGGGATGCCCCGACTCCGCCAGTTCGACCGCTTCCTCGTCACGCTTCCCGCTCATCAGAAGCACGGCGTAGCCGAGGATGCCCGAGATGCCGGACCCCGCGAGAACGCCCAGCCGGACGGCGTTCATGTTCTCCTGGCTGTCGAAGCTGAGGCCGCCGATGAACAGCGACATCGTGAATCCGATCCCGGCGAGGCAGGCGACGCCGTAGACATGCGACCAGGTGACCGCATGGGGCAGACGCGCCCAGCCCGCCCGGACGATCAGCCAGGTCACGCCGAAGACGCCGATCTGCTTGCCGATGACGAGGCCGGCGGCGATGCCCAACGGAAGCGGCGCGAAGAGATCGCCTAGCGTCAGGCCCTGCAGAACGACGCCCGCATTGGCGAAGGCGAAGATCGGCACGATGAGAAAGCCGACATAAGGCGTCAGTCCGTGTTCCATAGAATGCAGTGGCGATTTGCCGTAGCGGTCCGTCATCGGAACGAAGAAGGCGGTGATGACGCCGGCAAGGGTTGCGTGAACGCCCGATTTCAGCACCAGCACCCAAAGCACGGTGCCGACGAGCATGATCGGCGCGATGCGGTGGGTCCCGACCCAGTTGAGCCAGAAGAGGACCGAAAGGGGCAGCAGGGCGAGCCATAGATAGTCGATATGCAGCTCTTTCGTGTAGAAGAGCGCGATGATCAGGATCGCTCCGAGGTCGTCGAGGATCGCGAGCGTCAGGAGAAAGATCTTCAGCGCCGACGGAACCCGCTTGCCGAGAAGCGCCAGAACGCCGACCGCAAATGCAATGTCGGTCGCCGCCGGAATCGCCCAGCCGCCACTTGTCACCGGGTCGGAGTAATTGAACGCGAGAAAGATCAGCGCGGGCATGATCATGCCGCCCACGGCCGCCATGCCAGGAAGCACGACATCGGCGGGTTTCTTGAGCTTGCCCTCCATCATCTCGCGCTTCAGCTCGAGCCCGATGAGGAAGAAGAAGACCGCCATGAGCCCGTCGTTGATCCACAGGATCAGCGGTTTCGACAGTCCCTCGCCGTCCAGAAGAACCGAGAATTTCTTGAGAAGAAGCGCGTGATAGCCGTCCGAAAGACTGGAATTGGCGACGATGAGCGCGAGAAGCGCCGCTGCCATGAGAAGGACGCCTCCGGCTGCGTCGTGGCGGAAGAAACGGTCGAGCGCGCGCACAAGTGTCATCCCATATCCCTGATGGTTTTCGTTATGTTTGGTCGAAAATGGGGCTGGAGCGGGCGATGTCAACCGCAGCCCCCGCGCTTTTCGCCGCTTGCGGGTTTTTCCGGTCTGCCTAGGATGCGGGCGAAAAAGGGGGACTCCATGGCGGCGTTCGATCATCTGGCGGTTTCGGCCGCGACGCTTGACGAGGGCGCGTCGGCCGTCGAGGCCGCACTCGGCGTCCCGCTCGAACCCGGTGGGGCGCATCCCTTCATGAGCACCCATAACCGGCTTCTGGGCCTTGGCCCCGGCGAATACCTCGAAGTCATCGCGACCGATCCCGCCGCGCCGCCGCCGCCGCATCCGCGCTGGTTCCGGCTCGACCAGTTCTCCGGCCCGCCAAGGCTTACGAACTGGATCGTCAGGGTCGGCGATCTGGATGCGGCGCTGGCCGCCGCGCCCGCGGGCGCAGGACGCGCGGTCGATCTGGAGCGTGGCGCCTATCGCTGGCGCATGGGCGTGCCGAGGGATGGATGTCTTCCCTTCGACGACGCTTTCCCGGCGCTGATCGAATGGCGGGGCGACCTGCATCCGACTGCCCGGCTCACCGACAGGGCGTGCCGGCTCCTGCGGCTGGAGGTCGCCCATCCGGAGGCCGCGGCGCTGCGCGCGACGCTGCCGCTCAGCGATCCGCGCGTCGTCGTCGTTCCGGGGGTCCGGGCGCTGCGCGCGACGATATCCACGCCACACGGGGAAAGGGTTCTCGAATGATCCTCAGACCGGCCGAAGAGGCCGATATCGCGCCGCTCGTCGCGCATTGGAACCGGATCATCCGCGACACGACGATCACCTTCACCAATCTCGAAAAGACGCCCGAGAGCCTGCGCCAGCTTATCGCCGAGCGTCGTGCCGCGGGCCGGGAATTCTTCGTCGCCCGCGACGGCGATGCCGTTGGGTTTGCGAGCTACGACCAGTTTCGTGCCGGCCCCGGCTATGCCCATGCGATGGAACACACGATCCTCCTCGCACCAGAGTTGCGAGGCAAGGGGGCGGGGCGGGCGCTGATGGCGAAGCTCGAGGACCATGCGCGGGCCGGCGGGGCGCACACGCTTTTTGCTGCGGTGTCGGGCGAGAACGAAGCGGGTGTCGCCTTTCACCGCCGCCTCGGCTTCGACATCTCGGCGCGCTATCCCGAGGCGGGGCGGAAGTTTGGTCGCTGGCTCGACCTCGTCCTGATGATGAAGATCCTTGGCTGATCCGGCACGAGGGACGATCTGTCCCCCTGACATCTCGCTGCGCCGCGGCTAAGGTGGGGCCATGTCGATCTGGACCCGCATCGCCGACGCACTCGCCGCCCTTGCCAAGGGCGAGGGGCTTGCGACCGTCTTCGACCGGCTCAAGACGGCGCCGGAGCGCTCCATCGGCTTTACCATCGCCGTCATCGCTCTGGGCGCGAAGATGGCCAAGGCGGACGGTCAGGTGACTCGTGACGAGGTCACGGCCTTCCGCGAGGTCTTCGCGATCCCGCCCGACGAGGAGGCGAACGCTGCCCGCGTCTTCAACCTCGCCCGGCAGGACGTGACGGGGTTCGATCAGTATGCCGGCAAGATTGCCTCGATGTTCGGTGCGGGCGACCCGGTGCTGGTCGACCTTATGGAAGGGCTCTTTCACATCGCCGTCGCGGATGGCGACTACCACCCGCACGAGGACGCCTTTCTGCGCGAGGTCGCGCGGATCTTCGGCGTGGACCAGCGCTGCTTCCGGTCGCTGCTGACCCGTTTCGTTCCCGAGGCGGCACCTGACCCCTACGAGGTCCTGCGTGTCGCCCACGACGCCCCGGTCGAGGTCATTCGCGCGGCTTGGCGGCAGGCGGTGGTCGATTGCCATCCCGATCGGCTCATGGCGCGTGGATTGCCCGAAGAGGCCGTCAAGATGGCCGAGCAGCGGCTTGTCGACGTGAACCGCGCCTGGGAAGAGATCCAGGCGGCAAAGGCGGCCTGACCCATGCGCATCGCCACCTACAATGTCGAATGGTTCGCCAACCTCTTCGACCGCGAGGGCAAGATGCTGGAGGATGGCGGGTGGTCGGCGCGGTACAACGTGACGCGGGCCGACCAGCTAACGGCGATCGGCATCGTGTTCACCGCGATTGACGCCGATGCCGTGATGATCATCGAAGCCCCCGACAACAACCGCCGGCACAAGACGGTGGCGATGCTCGAAGCCTTCGCCGAGCGCTACGAGCTGCGCACAAGGAAGGCGCTTCTCGGCTACGAGAACGAAACCCAGCAGGAAATCGCCCTTCTCTACGATCCCGACAAGCTTTCGGCGGTGCATGACCCGCTCGGCCTGCCCGACCAGCCGATCGACGGTCTGTCGAGCCCGCGTTTCGATTCGACCTACAAGATTGACCTCAACATCGATGCGACGCTCGATGTCGTGCGGTTTTCCAAGCCGCCACTCGAGGTTGCGGCGCGCACGGCCGGTGGCGTGGAGTTCCGCATGATCGGCGTTCACGTGAAATCGAAGGCGCCGCACGGCGCGAACGGCGAAGCGCAGATCAAGCGGCTGGCCATCGAGAACCGCCGCAAGCAGCTTGCCCAGTGCATCTGGCTGCGCGAGAGGGTGCTGGAACACCTGACGGCCGGAGACAGCCTGATCGTGATGGGGGACTTCAACGACGGCCCCGGCCTCGACGAATACGAAAAGCTGTTCGGCCGCTCGGGGGTCGAGATCGTGCTAGGTTGGGACGAGCCGCGCGCGGCGCGCCAGATGCGGATCG
>JBNKFC010000026.1:0-2512 GCA_050289105.1 Paracoccaceae bacterium
GCGCGGCGAATTGGGTTGCGGCCTTGCCCGAGGCTTGGGTCGTGTCGTCGAGTTCTTTCATGGACTGCCCGGGGCCTGTTCGCTCCCCGGTCCCTTTGTCGAAACCTGCCATACATTCCCATTCTTTCGAGGGAACTGGGCGAAATTTAGCATGGAAAGCGGCAATATACCAGTTTCAGGGCGAGGGGGTTGCGCCAGATAGTGCTGCGGCGAATTTGTCGCTGTCGATATTGCCACCCGAAAGGATGAGGCCGACCCGTTTTCCGGCCATACGGTCGCGTTCGGACATGAGTGCCGCGAGACCGGCGGCCCCCGCGCCCTCGGCCACGTTGTGGATGTCGGCGAAGTAGTGGCGGACGGCTTCAGCGATCCCTGTCTCGCTGACGGTGACGATCCGAGTCGTGCCGGGCCCGTAAATGGCAAGGGCTTCGGCCACCGGAACGCGCACCGCCATGCCATCGGCAAAGGTCGCGGCCGAGTTGGTGGCGACCGGGCGGCCCGCTTCGACGGAAAGCTTCGCGCCGGGGGCCGTCTCGGCGACCACACCGATCACCTCGGTCGACAGCCCCAGCGCGTCGCGCGCCGCGATCACCCCGCAGATGCCTGACCCGCAACCGATGGGCACATAGACCGCATCGAGCGGCCGGGCGGCTCGGAAGAATTCCAGCCCGTAGGTCGCGACTCCACGTACGAGTTCGCGGTGGAAGGGCGGCACGGGAAAAAGGCCCTCGGCCGTGGCGGTCCGCATCGCCTCTTCGCGGGCCTCGTCGAAATCCGCGCCATGCTCGCGCAGGTCGGCGCCGAAGGCCCGCATTGCCGCGTTCTTTTCGACCGAGTTGCCGCGAGGGACGTAGACAACGGCGCGCAGCCCGGCCTTGGTCGCCGCCCGCGCCTGCGCTTGCCCGTGGTTGCCGCGGGTCGCGGTGATGATGCCGGGGCACTCGGGATGCGTGCGCTTCAGCCAGTCGATGAAGGTGATCGCGCCCCGAACTTTGAAGGCGCCGATGGGACCGTGGTTTTCGTGCTTGACCCAGACCTCGGTCCCAGTGCGGGCCGCGAGTTGCGGCCATGCATATTGCGGTGTGGGTGCCATGTGGCAGTGGACAAGCTCCGCTGCGGCTTCGAGTTCGGTGAGGGTGAATTGCATGGGTCCTCCGCTCAGCCCGCAAGATCCTGCAGGCCGGTGGCGCGTGCAAGCCCGGCATAGAATGGATCAAGGCCCTTGTCCGTCGAGAGCGCGGACAAGGCGTCGGTCGCGCGGCGGGCAAGTTCGGTCTGTTTGACGGGGTCGGCGAGGGCGAGGATGGCGGTCGTCAGGTCTTCCGCCGTATTCACTTCGAACGACCCGTCCTTCTGTCGCAGCGCGTCATAGGCCGGGGCCGAGTTCGCGGTATGCGGGCCATGCAGGATCGCCGATCCATGGGCGGCGGGCTCGAAGGGCGTATGGCCGCCGTGATCGACGAGCGAGCCGCCGACAAGGGTCATACCCGCGGCGGCGTACCACAGGTCCATCTCGCCCATCGTGTCGGCGTGGTAGATAGCCGTCCCGGATGCTGGCGCTTCACCCCGCGACCGCGTTGCGTGAGAGAGGCCGGTCGCGGTGATCAGGCGCTCCACCTGATCCCGGCGGCGGGGATGGCGGGGGGCGAGGATAAGCCGCAGATCCGGGCGTTCGGCATGGGCTTTGGTGAAGGCCGTGAGGGCGATTTCCTCCTCCCCTTCGTGAGTCGAGGCGGCGAGCAGGGTAGCGCTACGGGGGAAGGGCAGGCTTGCCTCTGCTTTCGCGGCCTTCGCGGCGGATTTCAGATTGGCGACGGGGCCGAAGCGGTCGGGCGGCAGGCAGAGCGTTCGAAATCGGGCTTCGGAGTCCCTATCCTGCGCCGAGAGATAGTGGATGCTCTCCATAACATGGCGGGCGAGGTCTGGGACCCGGCACCAGTTCCGCGCGCTGCTGGCGGACATGCGGGCGCCGATGACGAAGACCGGGATGCCGCGTTCGGCGCAGGCGGTGAGCCGTTCGGGCCAGAGCTCGTTTTCGACGACGATAAGCGCGGCGGGGTGCATCGTGTCGAGGAAGCGGCGGACGGGGCCGGGCATGTCGAGAGGCGCGAGGATCGCGTCGAGCCCCCAGCTTTTCGCAAGCGTCCGGGCCGTCTGGCTGTTCGTGGTGATCAGGAGGCGCAGGTCTGGCGCGCGGGATTGCAGCGTGTCGGTCACCGAGCGGGCCGAGGTCAGTTCGCCGTTCGAGGCGGCATGGAGCCAGAGGAGTGGCCCGCTCCCTTCGCGCGCGGCCAGTTGCCCCATCCGCTCGGAATACACGTCACCTCGGGCCGAAACGGCCAGCCTGACCGCATAGGCGGAAAACAGGATCCGGGCGAGGAGGCGGTAGAAAAACAAGACGCTATCGGGACGGTTGCGGTTTGCGGCGACCAGACCAGAATGGGTGTGCGGAGGCAAGGGGGAGGGTCAAGGCAGCGGGTCGGGCAGACCGCAGCGCCTTCAAAACCAAACT
>JBNKFC010000027.1:0-10497 GCA_050289105.1 Paracoccaceae bacterium
AAGCTTCTCGGCTTCCCGCTGGGGCCGCTGCAACTCGTGGACGAAACCTCCATCGACCTCGGCGTAAAGATCGCCAAGGCGACGAAGGCGGCGATGGGCGATGCCTATCCCGACGGTGCGGTGGACGAAGTGCTGTTCGCGATGGCGGACAAGGGGCGGCTCGGGCGCAAGTCGGCGGCGGGCTTTTATGCCTATGACGGGAATGGTGGCAGGCTCGGGCTTTGGGAAGAGCTCGGCACCGTATGGCCGGTCGCCGATGCGCAGCCTGACCTCAGCGAGGTGCAGCACCGTCTGATGATCGCGCAGGTGCTGGAGGCGGTTCGGGCGCTGGAAGAGGGCGTGCTCGAGGACATTCGCGAAGGCGATCTCGGCGCGATCCTCGGCTGGGGCTTCGCGCCCTGGTCGGGCGGGCCGTTCTCCTGGCTCGACATCCTCGGCGCCGAGAAGGCTGTCGCGATCTGCGATGGGCTGGAGAAGGCGCATGGTGCCCGCTTCGCCGCGCCGAAGCTACTACGGGAGGTGGCGGCGACGGGCCAGACCTTCTACGGCCGCTTCGGCAGCGCCGCGAAGGCGGCCTGAACCGGCGGATGTGGGGGTTTCACACCCCCACACCCCCGTGGAGTATTTCTCCAAGAAGAAGGATCAGGTCGGATCGAACCGGTAGCCGAAGCGCGCAATGTCTTCGGCACAGATCTCTCCCACAATCCCGGCGTCATGTTCTGAATAGTAGCCGCGCCAGTCACGGGCGCGGTCGGATTGGTTGGCGATCGCCAGGGGCGCGAGGCGGAACCCGAGATGGGCTTCGAGCGGGCGCACGTCGTCGTCGAAATGTTCGAGCCGGATGAAGAGGTCGCAGCGCTCGGCGCCGTGCCCGTTCGTAACGTAGCTGCCATACGGGTGGGCGGCGACGCTGGCGCGGGTTTCCGACGCGTTCAGGAAGGCGCTGAAATCGAGGGTTTTCGCGAGAATTACGGCGGGATGGTTGAAGTCCTGCCCCCGCAGCCAGTGGTAGTAGCTGACCATCCGGTCCCAGGGGTTGCGGACGAGGGTGAAGGTGAAGAACGCACCGATCTCCTCGTCGCTCGCGATGCCGCGGATATCGGCGAGGGTCGCGTGCTTCCAGAGCCGCCCCGCGGACGTGACGCCCTTGAGCCGCCCGCGCCGGTTCTTCGCTTTTGGCGTGTCACCGACGAGGATGTCGTCCTTCATCGCTCGCGCTTCGAGCGCCAGCGCCAGCGCCGTGCCGCCCGTCTTCGGGATATGGATGAAGATGTAGCGGCGACCGCGCGACAGGATCATGGACGCGAGGTTATCGTCCGCGAAGCGCGATGATAAGCCCCGCCGCAAAGATCATGACAATGCCGAGCGCCGCCTGCCCGCCGAGGACTTCTCCCCAGAGGAGGTAGGCCCAGAGCGCGCTTGCCGGCAGGATGACGTACTCGAAGATCGCGACCCGGCTTGCTTCGGCGATCTGGTAGGCGCGGATCATCATTCCGACGCCAAGAAGCGATCCCGCCGCCTGCACGAATGTCCAGAACAGGAAGCTGCCGGTGGGCCAGACCGCGCCACGAAGGATGAACCCGTCCGCACCGTCGGGCACGCCTGGCTGCCAGACCGCGAGCACGGCCATTCCGATCAGGCCGAAAGATCCGAGCGCCGCGAAAAAGCCCATCAAAAGTGTCCCGGCGCTTTCGCCCTCGCACCATTGCCGCGTCGCAATATTGCCGAGCGCGTAAAGACCGCCCGCCGCGATCGGCAGGACCGTCGCCACGCCGGCGGTCGCCCCCTGCCCCGGCCCGAGGACGAAGATTGCCCCGGCAAAGCCCAAAAGCACCGCAACCACGCGGAACGGACCGATGGGGATGCCGAACGCGACGCGCGAGATGACGAGCGTGAAGATCGGCGCGGTGAAGAGCCCGGCAGCGACGGTGGCGACGGGAAGGAAGGCGAGGCAGCCGAAATAGATCACCATTGCGGTGCCATGGAGCGCGCTGCGAACCGCGACGGCCCCCGCCCGCACCGGCCGCAGCCGGAAGCCGAAGACCTTGGCGGCCATCCCGAGCAGGACGAAGCCCATCGCGGTCCGCGTCGCGTGGAATTGCCAGAGCCCGGCGTCGCGCGCGATTACCTGGACGAAATTGTCGGTAAAGCCGATCACCATTGCGTAACCGAGGATCAGAAATGCCGCCCGGATCGTGTGATGCATAAGCGCCGGCTGCGCGAAGGTCGCCATGTTGTCTCCGGATGTCGGTTTCCCCGTTCCCTTCAAGCCCGTCGCCGGGCAATAATCGCGCCCGTTAGCGACATGGCAATGTGTCGGGGAGGACGGAATGGGCTGGATGGCGGACGAGACGGGTCTGGAGCGCAACGCGGCGAATTTCGTGCCGCTGACGCCACTCTCGCACCTTGCACGGGCGGCGGATATTTTTGCGGGCCATACGGCTGTGGTTTTTGGAAAAACGCGCCGGACCTATGCCGAGTACCGCGACCGGGTGAGCCGCCTGTCCTCCGCCCTCAGCCTGCGCGGAATCGCGCCCGGCGACGTGGTGGCGACACTCCTGCCGAATATCCCCGCCCAGGCCGAGGCGCATTTCGGCGTGCCGGCGGCGGGCGCGGTGCTGAACACGATCAACACCCGGCTCGATACCGATACTGTCGCCTACATCCTCGGCCATGGCGGGGCGAAGATCATCCTCGTCGATACGAGCCTCTTGCCCCTCGCCGAGGCCGCGATTGCCGCGATGGAGGGGCCGAAGCCAGAGATCATCGAGGTGGCCGACGCGGAGGCGGGCATAGCGCCCTCCGGCCGCCACACGGAGTATGAGACGCTTCTGGCCGGGGGCGATCCGAAGGCGCGCTGGAAGATGCCCGAGGACGAATGGGAAAGCCTCGCGCTCAACTATACCTCCGGCACGACCGGGCGGCCGAAGGGCGTCGTCTACCACCATCGCGGTGCGTATCTCATGACGATGGGGACAGTGGTCAGCTGGCGGCTGGTTCTGCACCCCGTCTACCTCACCATCGTACCGCTCTTTCATTGCAACGGCTGGTGCCACACCTGGCTTATGCCGCTCATCGGCGGCACGCTCGTCTGCTGCCGCGATATCACCGCGAAGAACATCTACGACGCGATCGCGGACGAAGGTGTCACCCATTTCGGCGGCGCGCCCATCGTGCTGAACGCCATCATCAACGCCAAGCCTGCCGACCGGCGCGAATTCAACCACATCGTCGAGGTATTCACGGCCGGTGCCCCGCCCCCCGCGGCGACCCTCGCGGCGATCGAACCGCTCGGCTTCCGTGTGACCCAGGTCTACGGGCTGACCGAGACCTACGGCCACGTCACCGAATGTCTCTGGCGTTCCGAATGGGACGAGAAGCCGGAAGAGGAACGCGCCGCGATAAAGGCCCGCACCGGCGTTCCCATGCCGATGATGGAGGATATCGTCGTCCATGACGATCAGGGCCGACCGGTGCCCCGAGACGGCGTCACGGTGGGCGAAATCGCCATCCGGGGCAATTCGGTGATGAAGGGCTATTACCGCAACCCCAAGGCCACGGCCGAGGCGTTCAAGGGCGGCTTTTTCCGCTCTGGCGACATCGCTTACCAGCACGAGGACGGCTACATAAAGATCACCGACCGGGCGAAGGACATCATCATTTCGGGCGGCGAGAACGTCTCCTCGGTCGAGGTCGAAGGTGCCCTGATGCACCATCCGGCCGTCTCTCTCTGCGCTGTCGTCGCGAAGCCGGACGAGAAATGGGGAGAGGTTCCTTGCGCCTTCGTCGAACTGAAAGAGGGCGCTGAGGCCAATGAGGCCGAACTCATTGCCTTCGCCCGCGCAAGGCTCGCCGGCTTCAAGACGCCCAAGAAGGTGGTCTTCTGCGAACTGCCCAAGACCTCGACCGGCAAGATCCAGAAGTTCGAACTGAGGGCGATCGCGAAGGGGATGTGACGGCGGGAGGTGCGAGCGGCCGGCTTGGGCCGCAGACGGACATGGCCCTCACGAAACCCTGGCGACACCGAT
The DNA here is from genome assembly GCA_050289105.1 of Paracoccaceae bacterium. GTDB lineage: Bacteria > Pseudomonadota > Alphaproteobacteria > Rhodobacterales > Rhodobacteraceae > Albidovulum. The sequence goes on from JBNKFC010000027.1 coordinate 4,029, forward strand.
GACGTAGTTTGCGCCGTAGGCCTTCGCGCATTTTGGACAGGTCGTGTAGAAGAAATACACGTCGTCTGACTTGCGACCGTATTTCTGCGCCAGGTCCTGCATTTCCAGATACCAGTTCCTGGCCTCCCGATACGGGCCTTCGAAGACCATGGTCACGAAATCACCCGAGAGTGTCACCGTCTCTTCTTCCGGCACCGGAGCGGAGATCGAAAAGAGGTGTTCAGCCTGCCATGCGGAGAGGTCCCGGCTCAGGACGATGAAATTGTCCGGGTCGTAAGCACCGGCGACGTCGATGTGCTTCTGAACCCTTTCGAAAACGTTTCCCATGTTGAGAGGGATATGCATCGCCGATCTCGTGGTCGCGCGAACGAATTGCTTGTCGTCGAAATGCAGCCTTCTTCCATCCCACCCTTCCGGATTGAATTTCGGGCAACATCCGGTCGTGTTGACCGTGTCATCGAAACGGGGAAGCGCATTGGTTTCCATGTCCTGGCTCCTTCGAATGAGATCGCGATGTTGCGATGGATGGGCGCCGCACGCCTTGATCCCGGTCACCAGCGGGACAAAGGACGTCATGCAACGCTCCCTTGTCTCTGGCCGGGGCAACGGCTACCGAGATCTAGCTCACGCTGTATCGCCGTTGCTTTGCAGGATTGCGCAATGCATCTCCTTGCGACCTCCTGTCGGATGCAGCCGATTGAGCCCTGTCAGAATTGAACATGCGCGCAGATTGCGCTGAGGGGATGTTAGCCCGCATGGCGGCAGCACGTCTCGCCACGCACGCGCACCTGCACATTCTCCCTATACTTCCGGACGTTTTCGCCTTAGGTGCCGTCATTCGCCGCGCGAGGTCCCTTCTCGCGCGCCCGCGCCCGTGCGCGGTTCCCGCCCGCTTCGCGGGCCGAGCCTGAAAGACGACCCGATGAACGAGACCCCGACCCTGATCCGGCCCTTGGCCGAAGCGCTGGCCAATCGCGGCTATGCGGTGCTCACCCCCGTGCAGGAGGCGGTCACCCGGGCAGAGCATGGCGAGGCGGATCTTCTCGTCTCGGCCCAGACCGGATCGGGCAAGACTGTGGGCTTCGGCCTTGCCATCGCGCCGACCCTTCTGTCGGGCGAGGAACGCTTCGGTCCCGCCGGCGCGCCGCTCGCGCTCGTCATCGCGCCCACGCGGGAGCTTGCCTTGCAGGTCAAGCGCGAGCTTGGCTGGCTCTACGAGGGGACCGGTGCCTCGCTCGCCTCCTGTGTCGGCGGCATGGACATGCGCGACGAACGCCGCGCGCTCGATCGCGGTGCCCATATCGTCGTCGGCACACCCGGGCGCCTGCGCGACCACATCCAGCGTGGATCGCTCGACTTGGGGGTGATGCGCGCCGTGCTCCTCGACGAGGCGGACGAGATGCTCGACCTCGGGTTCCGCGAGGATCTGGAGTTCATTCTCGGCGGGGCGCCCGAAAGCCGGCGCACGCTGATATTCTCGGCCACGGTTCCGAAGGCCATCGCCACGCTGGCGCAGAAGTACCAGAAGGACGCGGTGCGCATCACCACGGGCGGCGAACGCAGCCAGCACGCCGATATCGAATACCGGGCCATGCAGGTCGCCACCCACGACGTCGAGCACGCCATCGTCAACGTCCTGCGCTTCTACGAGGCGCAGAACGCCATCGTCTTCTGCAACACCCGCGCCACCGTCAACCGGTTGACGACGCGGCTGTCGAACCGGAGTTTCTCGGTCGTGGCCTTGTCGGGTGAACTCAGCCAGTCCGAGCGCACCCATGCCCTTCAGGCAATGCGCGACGGGCGGGCCCGGGTTTGCGTGGCCACGGATGTCGCGGCACGCGGCATCGACCTGCCCAACCTCGACCTCGTGATCCATGCCGAGCTGCCGTCGAACGGCGAGACGCTTCTGCACCGCTCGGGCCGAACCGGTCGCGCCGGTCGCAAGGGCGTGAGCGCGCTGATTGTGCCGAAAAACGCCCGGCGCAAGGCCGAGGGAGTGTTGCGCTTCGCCAAAGTCACGGCGGACTGGGTCGATGCGCCGTCGGCCGAGGCGGTGCGGCTGAAGGACGAGGAGCGGCTATTGTCCGATCCGGTCTGGACCGAGGCCGTCGCGGAGGGCGACGCGGACTTCGCCGCACGACTTCTGGAGCTTCACGGGCCAGAGCGGATCGCGGCCGCCTTCGTCAAGGCGTGGCGCGACCGGAATTCCGCGCCGGAAGAACTGGCCCCCGCCGATGCCCCGCCCCGCGCCGCGCAAAGCTTCGGGCCGAGCCGCTGGTTCGCGATCTCGGTCGGGCGCGCGGACCGAGCGGAGCCGCGCTGGATCCTGCCGATGCTCTGCCGCGCCGGAAATCTTGGCCGCGACGATGTCGGCGCGATCCGGGTGCAGGAGACCGAGACATTCGTAGAGGTGCTGGCCTCGCGCGCGCCGGCCCTTCTGGCGGCCGTGGGCGCAGCGGGAAAGCTCGAAGGCGGCGCGGTGCTGAGGGCGCTCGACGAACCACCGTTCGGGCCGCGCCCAGCGGCGCCAGAAGGCGGCGAACGTCCGCGGAAGCCAGTGCCGAAGGCGGCCGAACCCGCAGCGGCGCCGAAGCGGGACGACAAGCCGGTCGACCGCCAGGATCGCTGGCAGACCAAACCGAAGAAGCGCCATATCGCGCCGGACGTAGCGGCCGATCACGGGCTTCTCGCAGAGCCGAAGGCGCCCGAGGGCAAATCCAGGCCGAGTGGAAAAAAGCCGCATCGCAAGGGCATGGGTCCCGCGACGAAGGGCAGCGCCCCGAAGAGCCCGTCTGCGAAGAAGCCCGGCAAACCCACGAAGGCAGGGCATCGCAAGGGCGGCATGTCGCCGCCCCGCCGCGGGTCGAACTGAGACCCGCCGGCGCTAGGAGATGTCCCAGTCGTCCTCGCTCGAAATCTCGCCGATCGCCAGCCAGTCGGTCCGGATCCGCGCGACCCGGGTATCCCCCCAGGTGCGGAAGACGATGACGAAGCCCTCGGGATTGACCATTTCCGCCGAGATGTCGGCACGCTGATTGGTCTTTTGATCCATGTCCCACATCGAGATCGAGACATGGACGATGGGTTCCGACTTGAATGGCTCTGAGAATTCCACGATCCGCCTCAGCTCACGCGGGCCGTTGCCGGTCCACATGGCTCCGCCGTCCTGATAGTCCGAGAAAAGGACCATGGATCCGCGTTCGACTCCCGTCAGATGACTTTTCAACCGTCGCATCTGAACTCCTTGCGGTTTGGGCCATGTAAGCGCGGGAGAGCAACGTGTAAATGTGGAAAATCCCCTAAGGTGCGAGGATCCGATCGGCCAGAATCGGCCGTGGGGGAATTCCACCATTCACGCAATGGGCGAGTTGACGTAAGGTAAGGTTTCTTCCGCCGGTTCCCGGTCCCCGAGTCGATTTTGGCCGGGGCCGCGGTGGGGGGTGTGTTTTTGAACAAACCCATTTGAGGAGGATGTGAGATGCCTGATGGCGATCTTATCTCGATCAACGACCTTCCCTGTTGCCCTGAAATTGCGAAGGAACCCTGCTGCGAGCGGCTGAGGATTTCCTATCGGCTGACCAACCGCCAGCTCGACGTGCCGGTGGAAATCACTATCGTCGCCGAGTTGGAGCGCTGCCCGGGTCCGATGTCGCTGGGCGACGTGGTCTATTCGACGACGCTGCTGCCGGGCGAGAAGGTCCGGCTCTACACCTCGACCCGGAACAACCGCTTCACCTATGACGCGGAGTCCGAGGTCAGCTACCGGCACGAACAGTCGTCGGAGGAGACGTATTACATGCGGTCGATGGACCGCTACATGTCCGACTTGACGGTCACCGACAGCGGATCGGCCTCGTCCTCGTCGCATTCGGATTTCGAGACGGATGTGGACGGCTCCTATGCCTCGATCGGCTTTGCCGGCGGCGGCAGCGTCAACGTGGAGGGCGACTTCAACTCGCGCAGCTCGTCGTCGTTCCTGCGGCAATTGTCGAGCCACGCGCAGTCGTCGCATGACCGGTCGGTCCAGGCGACGCGGGCAGCGAATTCGGTGCAGATGGGAGAGGTGCAGAACCGCTCTCATGCCGAAGGCGAGAGCGAGAGCGCCTACGAGGCCTCGACGCGGACCTTCGAGAACAAGAACCAGTGCCATGCGGTGACCTATTTTGCCTACCAGCTGGTGAAGAAGCAGACGCTGAAGTTCCGCATTGTCGCGGTGCTGCGCCGGGTTGTCGATGCGGCGGCGTCGAGCGCGGTCGAGGCGCGGCCTGTGCGGCCGGCGACCGGCGTGAAGGTGCTGCCGAACGGCATTCTGGCAACCCAGACCGCGCGGCTCGATGTGCAGACGGCGGGACGGACCTCGGCGGCGGCACAGCGGGCGAACGTTGTCTCGGGTGTGGGCTCGGTCGGCATCGGCGGGCTTGCCGGGCTGACGGCAGTGGCGTCGCCATTCCGGGTCGCGACCAACGTTCAGCCGATTCCGGCGGACGTTCAGGACCGGGTCTTGAAGAAGGTCGACGACGACCTGGTGAAGGAAGGCATCCTCGCCAAAGCCGGCTCGGACGAGGTGGGCGCGAAGTTGGCTGCGGAACTGGGCTTCGAACGCACCTACTGCCTGCCGACACAAGGCATCGTCGTCAAAGGCTGCCTCGACAAGTGCAACACTTGCGAGGAGTCGCGGCAGAAATCGATCCAGCTCGATCTCGTCCACAAGGACCTGATGAACCAGCTTTTGGCCAAGCAGATCCAGCTTCTGGAGAAAAGCCAGGAATACCGGTGCTGCCCGGTCGGCGAAACGGAGGAGGGTGGCGGCATTTAACGCGCGACCGGAGGTAAGGTGGGTTTAAACCCACCTTACGAAGTGGTTCGGGAGCGTATTCTGCCACCTTCGGTAAGGTGGGCCTTGACCCACCTTACGCGGATCCGTCGAAACCCCGCCCCCTTCGCGCCAAGCTTAGCAATAGGGTCGGACCCCGACCGCGTTCGATCATCTCGACTTGGTCCTGCCGGCTGACGGTGCCCAAAAACGCAAACGGCCCCCGAGGGGGCCGTCATTTTCTGCGTCCGGAAGGCACCTGCCTTACGAAATGCCGATGTGGTCGCCCATCGCCACCATGTCGGCGAGAAGCTTGGCCGCGTCGTCGACGAGGTCGTGATGCCCCGCCTCCTTCGCCGCCTTCAGCGCCTCTTCCGCGCGACCGACGAAGCGCTTGACGATCTCCGGCGTCACTTCGCTGACGTGAAGTGCTTCCTCGGCAAGCAGCGTCGTGCCGTCGGCAGACACCTCGGCGAAGCCCCCGGTCACTGCGTAGTCGTCGGTCCCGCCATCAGCCTTGACGATCCTGAGAATGCCCGGACGCAGCGTCGTGATCAGCGGCGCATGGCCCGGCATCGCGGTCAGGTCGCCGCTGGCGCCCGGAATGCGCACCTCGCGCGCCTGAACGGAGGCAAGCCGCCGTTCAGGGCTGACGAGGTCGAACTGCATCGTATCGGCCATGTCGCCCCCTTACGCCGCTTCCGCGGCCAGACGCTGCGCCTTGGCTTTCACTTCGTCGATGTCGCCGACCATGTAGAAGGCGGCTTCCGGCAGGTGGTCATACTCGCCCGCCACGACGGCCTTGAAGGACGCGATGGTCTTTTCGAGCGGAACCTGGACCCCGTCGGAACCGGTGAACACTTTCGCCACGTCGAAGGGCTGCGAGAGGAAGCGCTGGATCTTCCTCGCGCGGGCCACGGTCAGCTTGTCCTCTTCCGACAGTTCGTCCATGCCGAGAATGGCGATGATGTCCTGAAGCGACTTGTAGCGCTGAAGGATACCCTGGACGTCGCGGGCGACGTTGTAGTGCTCTTCCCCGACGACAGCCGGGTCGAGGATCCGGCTCGTGGAGTCCAAGGGGTCAACGGCCGGATAGATGCCGAGTTCCGAAATGGCACGCGACAGAACCGTCGTGGCGTCGAGGTGGGCGAACGAGGTCGCCGGCGCCGGGTCGGTAAGGTCGTCGGCCGGAACGTAGATGGCCTGCACCGAGGTGATCGAGCCCGCCTTGGTCGAGGTGATGCGCTCCTGCATCGCGCCCATGTCGGTCGCGAGCGTCGGCTGGTAGCCCACGGCCGAAGGAATACGGCCGAGAAGCGCGGACACTTCCGAACCCGCCTGCGTGAAGCGGAAGATGTTGTCGACGAAGAAGAGAACGTCCGTCCCCGACTGGTCGCGGAACTGCTCGGCCAGCGTAAGACCCGAGAGGGCAACGCGCATGCGCGCTCCCGGCGGCTCGTTCATCTGACCGTAGACAAGGGCCACTTTCGACTTTTCCAGATCGTCCGGGACGATAACGCCCGACTCGATCATCTCGTGATAGAGGTCGTTGCCCTCACGGGTCCGCTCGCCGACGCCGGCGAAGACCGAGAAGCCCGAGTGCACCTTGGCGATGTTGTTGATCAGTTCCATGATCAGAACCGTCTTGCCCACGCC